>JBAIYF010000038.1:0-2815 GCA_037916115.1 Anaerolineales bacterium | reverse complement strand
TTCAACCACATACATCGCACTTTGTGACAAAACCTGAAAATCTATTTGCCATTCCCGATTCCCTTTCTGCTGAAAATGCCTGCTTCCTCCCAAACATGGAAACGGCTGTGAATTTAGTTCAAGATGGTGCGCCAATCCTCGGAGAACGTGTTCTAGTTTTAGGGCAGGGCGTGGTGGGAATATTAACCGCATCGTTGCTAAGTGAATTTCCGCTAGAGAATTTGACCGTGGTGGATTCGATCGAACTACGCAGGAACGCATTAATTGTTAATGGTCAAAAGTCAAAGGTTACACATCTCACACCAATGGACCTTCAATCCTTCGACAAGCTCAGGACACAGCCTTCAACCTTCAACCTTATACCCTTTGACCTTGTCTTCGAACTCACCGGCTCCCCTTCCGCCCTGAACACTGCCATCGAACACACCACCTTCAGCGGACGGATCGTCATCGGCTCATGGTATGGGCAGAAGCGCGCCGAGATCGACCTGGGCGGCTCTTTTCACCGCTCACGCATCAAACTGATTTCCTCGCAGGTCAGCAGCATTTCACCGGAATTGAGCGGACGCTGGGACAAGCCCCGCCGTTTTAAGGTGGCATGGCAGGCGCTGGAGCGCATCCAACCGCAGAAGTGGATCACCCACCGCTTTTCATTGGATGATGCGGAAAAAGCATATCAATTGCTGGATGAAAATCCGCAAGAGACGATACAGGTCATTTTTGAGTACTAAAATGAAACTTCGCCGCTACTCCCTTGAAAATTTTCACCAATTCACAGGCATTGTTATCATCATTGATGAGTTACGCACCAAAGGTTCGCCATGACATTGGAATGGATGCTCATCATCGGTGCCGGTTTGCTGCTCGTTAGTGTTTTGATCAGCAAAATATCCGACCGTTCTGGAGTACCCGCTCTCATTCTTTTTCTCTCCATTGGTATGCTGGCAGGTTCCGATGGACCGGGGGGGATTTATTTTGACGACCCGCAATTAACACAGATCATCGGCGTGATCGCCCTAAACTTGATCCTGTTCGCAGGCGGATTGGACACGCAGTGGAAGGATGTCCGCCCGATCGTGAAGTATGGCGTTGCTTTATCTACATTGGGCGTGGTTATCACCGCTGTGATCGTTGGCTTAACTGCCCAGTATCTGTTCGGTTTCACCCTCCTGCAAGGCATGTTGCTGGGCGCGATCGTTTCTTCCACCGATGCAGCCGCTGTCTTCTCGATTCTGCGCTCCAAAGGGTTTGGGTTGAAAGGGAAATTGCGCCCACTGCTTGAATTTGAATCTGGCAGCAATGACCCGATGGCAGTATTTCTAACGGTCGGGTTGATCCAATTGCTCACCCAACCCGCCACTCAAGTGACAGACCTGCTCGGTGCGTTTGTTTTGCAAATTCTCGTCGGTGTTTTGGGCGGCTATCTCTTCGGCAGGCTGTTGGTGTTCCTTGCCAATCGTGTGCAACTCGGGTTCGATGGGTTGTATCCCGTGCTCAGCCTTGCGATCGTCTTTCTGGCATACAGCCTGACCAATGTCTTCTATGGAAATGGCTTCCTTGCCGTGTATCTGGTTGGCATCGTCGCCGGGCATTACGACTTCCTGCATCGCCGCAGTTTGACGCGCTTTCATGATGGGATCGCCTGGCTGATGCAGATCACCATGTTCCTGACTCTGGGACTGTTGGTCTTCCCTTCGCGGATTCCACCGATCATGACAACGGGACTGCTGGTTGCCATCTCTTTGGTTTTTCTCGCCCGCCCGATCAGTATCTTCCTAACCCTCCTGCCGACGCCGTTTTCCTTCAAAGAGAAGCTCTTCATTTCATGGGTTGGCTTGCGTGGAGCAGTGCCCATCATTCTTGCCACATATCCACTGTTGGCAGGGCTTTCACAAGCCGACGAGATTTTCAACATTGTCTTCTTCGTTGTCTTAACATCTGCCATGCTGCAAGGGACAACCATTCCCATGGTTGCCAAGTGGCTGGGAGTGGATGAGACCCTTGTCGCCAGACCGACCTACCCCATCGAGTTCAACCCGGTTAGCGGGTTCAAGAACGAATTAAAAGAGATCAATATCGAAGCCAACTCGGCTGCTGATGGAAAATCCATCGTAGAATTGGGCTTGCCGCAAGATTTTCTGATCATCCTCATCGCACGCGCGAATGAGTTCCTTGTACCAAGCGGAGGGGTCACATTGCAGGCACAAGACACGTTGATCGTGCTTGCCGATAAGGAAACCTTCGTAATCGCAGAGCGGCAATTAAATCAACCAAAAATCCCCGAATAGGAGCATGACATGTACTCTCTCGGCGTACGACGCGAATTCATTGCACGGCACTTTTTGATCGGCGGCGATTGGGGATCGGAGAACTATCCCAACTCGCATCATTACACGCTGGAACTTGTCCTCGAAGGAAATGAACTCGACCAGCACGGCTACCTCGTGGACATTGTCGATGTAGAGAAACATCTCGATGATGTGGTCGGTTATTACAGAGAACAAATGCTCAATGACAAACCCGAATTTGCCGGGCTGAACCCTTCCATCGAACATTTCGCGCGGATTCTTGCCACTACTCTTAACGAACGCATCAAAGCAGCGAACATCACGGGCTTGAAAGTTGTGTTGTGGGAGCATGCCAATGCCTGGGCGGCATATCGGGTTGAGAGGTAAAACGTTGAAAGTTGCAGTTTTTCCAACCTGTAACCTTCAACCTTCACCATGAAACTGGGCTTAGTTATCTATGGCTCGCTCGACACCCTCAGCGGCGGATACATGTACGACCGCATGCTGGTGGACTATCTCCGTGCGCA
>JBAIYF010000037.1:0-6571 GCA_037916115.1 Anaerolineales bacterium | reverse complement strand
GAAAAACCTTTGAACATGATAAAGAGGTCTTGTCCATGATAAGGTTTTAGTTGCCGCCCAATATAGGTGTAAAGATAAGGTCCCCAGCAATAAGGCATTTCAGAAATATATTCAAATCGTTCAACTTCGGAGCGGACAGCATCAATCACGTGTTTGCCGATACTGCTTAAGTCCAAGACGGGCAGGGTGCCATAACCGGTCAGGTGTGCGGGGAAAAGATTGCCATTCAGATCGCGATCGTAACTGCGCAATATTTCGGCGGTGTTTGTAGCCAGGGTATGGAGCATGTACACGGTGATCTTATCGTTGGGGTTCTCGTATTCGGATATTAAGTGTATACAGGGTTTATCCACTACGACTGACCTTGAAGGGACTGTCTTAGTGCCTGATTTCAGATCGCGGCGGTCGATAATGTGCACGACGGTTTTGTCATAGGGTAGTTTTGCATTCTTCCAAGGGGTGAACATTTCTGTGCCTGCTGCAAATGCGGTATCAGCCAGTAGGATGTAATCGCGGGTAAAGACCAGTTCATGAATACTTTGCTTGATCTCGATCTCAGCTCCATTTTCATCTACAACAATCCATGTTTCGAATTCGTGATACCCATCCCAGCGGATCAGTCGTACCGGGTGATCGCTGTTATTCGGTTTCAGCCGATAGTTGACCAAAAAGACTTCCCCTTTTTCATGGTCGGTATATAAAGCATGGGAATTGTTGTACCCGGCAAAAAGACCTCCCAACACCTCCCCAGCATTATCAGACAGCATGGGAAGCCATTCGGTTCTTCGCCCAACGGGTGTGATAGCTTGCAGGCTTTCCCGTTCAATGACCCACGGACGATCGACATCACTGGTGACTGCCAGTCGTCCGTCTGGTAAAAGATAAAGACCCTCTGTATAGGCGAACATACCCAGCCCGGGAGAAAGGTACATGAAACCAACAAAATCAAACCGGTGATGAGTGTCCTTCAGTTTTTGGCGGGCGATTGCGGCGGGTGTCCATATGCGGCGGTTCGTGAGGCGCGGTTCTTTGCCGTCAAAGTCGATGCGGATGATGTTGGTATCTCCGACCATGTAGGCTTCGGGCGAACCCAAGCATTGACAGATGAACAGCGAGCCTTCAAGGTCGGTGGGGAAAGCCCCTTCCAGACAGTAAAGCTCAAGTTGAGAATCAACTGTCGATGAGTTGGAGGCGGTATAGGCGTCTGGGATGACGGGAGAGGAAGTTGGGCGTCGGCTAAAAGCGGTCCGCAGGGTCATGAAAAAATGATAGAGCCTGCGCCCCAATAGCATGATGTAACGAAATCTTGGGTAGATGTGTTTGAAAACAAAGGGAGGGGTTTGTGGGCTGCCCATGTTATGGAGCAATAGCTACACCGGGATTTTCTGCCGCGACTGGATTTTCATTGCCCAGAGCTTTCATCTTGTGGTGTAAGCCTGTTAAGTCTTCGCTTATATCCCATACTTGTTTTCCCAATGTTCTATCCAGCGCATGGGCTGCCGGTTTTTCTTCATGTGTCAGATTGAAGAACTTTCCACTGGTGTTACTTAATTCCGGGGCGGCAGCAAAGTAATAGAGTGCTTCCCCGGAGATCTTTGGGTCTTTGAGGATATGTGCAAGGATGTATTTTTGATATGCTCTGTAAATGAAGCCGTTATTCATCCCAATATTCGTGGCAACCTCGCCGGGATGCACGGCATTGATCGTCACACCGCTGCCGTTCAAACGATCTGCCAACTCCCAGACCGTCAGCAGTTGGGCGGTCTTGGATGCGCCGTAGCCTTGCAGACCTTTGTATCTGCGTTTTTCCCAGGTTAGATCGTCCAACTTCAATCCGCCAAAACGATGCCCTTCCGAGTTGACCTGGATAATGCGGGCGGGAGCTGAGGCGATCATTCGTTCAAGCAGCAAGCGCGTAAACAAAAATGACGCCAGATGGTTGACGGCAAATGCAGTTTCAAAACCATCGGCAGTCAGAGTCCGTGTGGTCATATGCACGCCTGCATTGTTGATCAGAATATGAATGGACGGGTAGTGATGAAGGATATGGCTGGCGGCGCGTTGAACATCGTCGAGGTTGGAAAAATCAGCATGGACAAGGTCAACTCTGGTGTTGGAAAGAGCCGTGAGTTCCGCTTTGAGCGCTTCTGCTTTTTGGGCGTTCCGATTCACCAAAACCAGATGCGCTCCCGCTTGCGCGATCCGCTTTGCGGCTTCATACCCCACGCCTGAGGTTGCCCCCGTAATCACACAAACCTGACCATCCAGCCTGGCGGTTGTGGTTTTTTGAGGCTTTCTTGCATTTTCAATAAACTGAAGTTCTTCAGGGAGTTTCACTGTGAAATCTGCCTATCCAAAATATTTATGCATGAATTTTCTATACGGACGATGGAACCAGGGAATCTCATTGAAAATATCTCCCCAGAGGTCGTAGTAATCTCGTTGACCAATGATGCGGTTGTCTTCGCCGAACGTGAGTTTTGTGCAGCCGAACATGGGCGTGCTGGGAAATTTTTTGAAGATCATGGTCATCTTCCATTCCATGAAAATCTCATTCTTATTTTGTGCAATGGACGAAATATCCATGCGCAGTTGTTCGCAGCGTTGGGTGAGTCGGTTGCACAAGGCAATGAAGTTTTCCTTGCCTTCCACTCTTTGAATGCTGTCTTGAAAGACAATATCATCATGGTAATAAGGGAAGATGTGCGACCAATCCGGCTTCCCCTCGCGGTTATAGGTTTGAGACCAAAGCCTTAAGACATCATCGGTACTAAGGGGTGAAATGCTCATGGAATCCTTGTGATTGGAAAGTGTGTTATTTACGAACGATTCATTTGCCGGGGTGTAGTGTGAGGATGTGAATGGGTATAAATTCAATGATGCGGCGCATCTAACGAAGCACTTATGTGTAATAATCGGTAACTTCTCATAGTTTACTATAATTGTCGGAATGCTAAAGATAGTAAACTGTATTCTCATAAACGAAAATTTTCGAGTGAAGTTCGGAGTCTACGTATGGAAAACCCGGTATTAACAAAAAAACTTACCTGGCTGGGGCGGCTGGGACGCAGCATCCTGAAACGATTTATGTACTCACAAATGACGATCTATTCCGGGTTGCGGATCGCGTTCGGGAAAGATCAACCACATGTGCAATTCACCGTGGAAATGGACCCGCCCTCGGTCTATTGGGTGTACAGAATAAAGGCTTCTGAAATTGAAAATTTGATACAAAAACTGCGCCTCCCTGCCAACCTCTCGCTGACTCCCATTCGATGCCTCGATATTGACGAGCCATCGTACTATCTTGCCCTCAACGCCTATCGAGTATCCGGCTTGGTGAATGGTGTACGAGCGGAGTGGTCTGTTTTTGTGCGTGATTCCAAGAACACTCCCAGCTACATGATCGTGGATGCGAGGTCTTCCACCTTTTCCATGGACCCAGTCAGTATCGTGACCAAGGCATCTACAGTTTTTCACAAGCGTGAGGGAAATGTGATCCGTACCCAGATCGGCGAAGGGAAAGATGCGTTCGTGTCCACGATCACGCTGCCGGAACAATTGCCATCGGTTCATTCATCCGCGGAGTGGGTGACCGCCAATGACTATATCTATTGGGGCAACGGGGTCTGTGACCGCACGTTCTACAATGGAGGCTTAGCCAACACAAAGGTGAGTCTGATCAACAGCAAAAATGCAGTGATCGATGATCGGACCTTTTGGGCTCAGTTCGTGGAACCAGAACCCGTGCACATTTTGATATTGAACAATGCCATTGAGTTTGTGGTTTCTCCATGGGAGAATGTGGATCACGCTTACGTTGATTAGTTCAATCCTATTTGCAAGTGCCTGAAGCCGGATCAATGATGCAGGGAACGGGCTTGTCGGCATCCCCTCTGGGTGTTAGCTTGCAGCTACCTAATACAACCGTGTAGGTACGGGTGCTTGTAGTATTCGTAAGCGAGGATTCGCGAATGCAGTTAACGGTTTTCTCGTATGTGTTTTCTTCCACGCCAGGCACCTCGGTTGGAAACGCTGCGTAGCCTTCCGGACAAGCTCGAATGCCCCCATTGACTCCGTTGACAGTCCAGTAGTATTTGTCGTCCACACAACAATTTTGAGAGGCTAGAAAGACCGAGTTTTTGGGGCACGTGGGGGCATTCTTTGGCACTTGTAATTCGCAGCCACCCAAAGGCGTCACTTTGAAATCCGGCGGACAGGAAGGTTTGACTTCCACAGGCAGGTTGGCATCGGGCGGGGTGCAGGAATTCTCTACAGTTAGAGTGATCTTCGACTCAGCCGGACCAGAGCAAACGATGGTTTTGGCGTACAGTTTTTCATCATCCACCAACACGGTACAGTTCTTGGGAACATTCACGAAATGAGTCGATCCCTGCGGCAGGGTGATGTTTACAGCGCCCACTTGACCCTTCTTATTGGCACAGTATGGAACCACCTGCAATTGATCGGGAAACTCAACGACACAAAGATTGGCTTGCTGTTTGATGGTTGGATCTGGGGTTGGGATCTGTTCAACCTTGCACATGGCAGGCATGGCATTGGGATATTCTTGAATGGAAGGATCACTACCACTCTGCTCAAGCCCCATTCCCCCGCCGCGCAGGTACACCAATCCGCCGCCCAGTATGAGCGCTACCGCGATAAGGAGTGCTGGAAATATCTTTTTCATGGCGGCTTAGAACCTGTTGAAGAACCGGTCGACCATGTCGATGATGCCGGATTCATTCGCCATGTAAATCGCGTCCTGTGGGATGTAGCGCATGATGAGGGTCTTGTCGCCGCGGCGGGCGAAGACCACATAGAACCCGGTCGCTTGCGATGACCAAACGTAGCTTTCATCCGCCAAGCCATCGATGCTGTTGACGACGATATCCACTGGTTCTTGCGACAACTCGTATGACCGTTTCATTTCCCAAGCCGCCGCCGCATCAGGACCAAAACTGATCTCCAAATAAAAGAGGTGCGTTTCGGTGCTGCCGTTCGGGGTATATTGCCAAGAGCAGATGCTTCCACCGGCATAGGCGTTTTCGCTCAAAGTAGCTGGCGTGTTATTCAAGAGAAGGGCGGCATCTTCATCGGATAGAATCTGCGTACAAGGCACAATATTGTTGGGATTGCTCTCATTGCCCGCAGCCGGAATAGACGCCTCTTCCGTGCCCTGAGCTTGATCTGGCGCTGCGGACTCTTCCTGCACCGGTTGAGCGGGTGAGAACATGCCGCATGCCAGTGTGTTGAGCATGAGCGCAAGCAGGCAAGACAAAACTACAAAGCGGGGATATTTTGTGAACATGGAAAACTCCTTTTCTAATGCTGACTATTTCTCAATTTTTGTGCGCGGCTTCCTCACCGAACCATCATTGCCTTTATAATTTTTATAAAGGATACAGGTTCCGCCCGTTTCACTGGTCACGCTGACCGTGACAAAAACCGTGACAATATGACCGACCCAAAAACACCCGCCTCGTTTGGCGCGTGGGTACGCACCCGCCGCCGTCAACTCGACCTGACCCAGGCTGAGCTGGGCAAACGCGCGGGGTGTTCCGAGGCAGCCATCCGCAAGTTCGAAGCCGACGAGCGTAAACCTTCGCGTCAGCTTGCCGAGCTGCTTGCGGTTGCGCTTGAAATTCCCACTGCAGAAAAAGAGACCTTCCTTCAATTTGCGCGCGGTGTGCTGGTCGATGAGATCCACATCGAAACCCGCACCCATGCGCACAACCTTCCCACCCTGCTCACCGCCACCATCGACCGCGTAAACGACCTTGCCAACGTCTCGGCGTTGCTGCGCGACGCGAACGTGCATCTGGTCACGCTCATTGGTCCGCCCGGCATTGGCAAAACCCGCCTGAGCATTCACTGCGGCAACGCAACGCTGGGGGACTTTCCCGATGGAGTCTGGTTCATCGACTTAGCGGAAGTGACCCACGCAGACTTTTTCATCCCCGCCGTTGCGCGCTTCTTACCAAGCCTGAGCCTGCCTCCCAGCCCCGACCTTTCCCAACTCCTCAGCCGACTGAAAGACAAACGCCTCTTGCTCATTCTCGATAACTTCGAGCAGATCGCCGAAGGCGCAGCGCTCCACGTAGCGGACATGCTCAAGGCGTGCCCGCAGCTCAAAGTGTTGGTGACGAGCCGTGTGCCGTTACATATTTATGGCGAGCATGAGTATCCGCTCCCGCCGTTGTCCATCCCGCCACTTGAAGTGAAGAAGTCACCTGAAATGTTGATGCAGTTTGAAGCGGTGCAGCTCTTCACCGCGCGGACCAAGCAGCACCAGCCGAAGTTCACCATCAACAGCGAGAATGCCGAGTCTGTGATCGAAATCTGTACGATCCTCGATGGTATTCCATTGGCGCTCGAACTTGCCGCCGCCACCTTGCGTCAGATGACCCTTGATGAAATGGTCAACTTGCTGCGCAGCCAGGGCTGGGTGAAGGAACTCGCCACCCCCGCCCGCGACCTGCCGCAACGTCAACGCACGTTGGAAAACGTCATCGATTGGAGTTACGACCTGCTCGATGACGCGCAAAAAGAAGTCTTTGCCAAACTGGGT
>JBAIYF010000036.1:0-2134 GCA_037916115.1 Anaerolineales bacterium | reverse complement strand
GTATGATGAAGGGCGGCTTCGAACATGGACGCGGTGACTTTGGCGGACGTGACGGCTTCGGCGGGCGCGGAGGTTTTTGCCTCTTTGGCTTCGTCTTCGGGCTGTTGCGGCTGGCGGTGCTGGCGGGCTTGGTGTGGTTTGGGTACACCTTAGCCAAACGCAGTGGCTGGAGGTTGGTGAAAACCGAAGCGACGCCTACTCCCGCCCCTGCTCAAACCGTGACGGAAGAAGTGCCATCCGCGGATGAGGGGGATGAGAAAAAGGAATCGGCGTAGCACAAAGCCTATAAAGCAGAACCAAGCACCCGTCTTGTAATGAGGCGGGTGTTTTTATCCAAACAAAAGACCACATGCCATCGTCAATTGCCTGTGGTCTCTTGCCAAATTCCCCATAATTTCTTCACAAGGTTTATGAGATAATTGATTCATGCCGCAAACTGTTTTGATCGTTGATGATGAAAAAAGAATGGTCTCGCTCCTGAAAAGCTATCTTGAACAGGAAGGTTATAGGGTTTCGACCGCCTATAACGGGCGCGAAGCACTCGATGCTTCGCGCCGCGAAAAACCCGACTTGGTGGTACTCGACATCATGATGCCGGAGATGAACGGGTATGAGTTCCTGAGCGAACACCGCAAAGAAAGCGATACGCCCATCATCATGCTGACCGCCAAAGTGGAAGATGATGACAAGATCATCGGTCTCGAACTTGGCGCCGACGATTATGTGACCAAACCGTTCAAACCGCGTGAGTTGATGGCGCGCGTGCGTAATGTGTTGCGCCGCGCGGGCAAGAACGAGCCCAAAGGGCAAACCCTGAAAGTACTCGATATCACCCTTAACCGTGAAACTCGCGAAGTGAGTGTTGGGAATCGTGACGCAGACCTGACCCCGTCAGAATTTGACCTGCTCGCCGCGCTAATGACCGTCCCGGGGAAAGTATTCTCACGCCTCGACCTGCTGGATGTGATCCAGGGCGTGCGTTATGAAGGGTACGAACGCACCATCGATACGCACGTGAAAAATCTGCGCTCAAAGATCGAAGATGACCCAAAGAACCCCAACCATATTGAAACCGTCTACGGTGTGGGATACCGTTTGAGAAAAGCTTGAAGATGACGGCAGACTACAGGCGAGAGGTTATCGAAATTCAATCGTCAATTGTCCACCCATGAAACTCTCCACCAAACTCATTCTCTCTTTTCTGCTGGTCAGTGTGTTCAGCACAGGTATTATTGTGCTGTCTTCGCGTGTTCTTGCAAACCGTGAGTTTGAACGTTTCATCAATGATCGCTATGAACATGAACTGGCGGAAGA
Source organism: Anaerolineales bacterium (assembly GCA_037916115.1). GTDB lineage: Bacteria > Chloroflexota > Anaerolineae > Anaerolineales > Villigracilaceae > Villigracilis. The sequence goes on along the minus strand of JBAIYF010000036.1, from coordinate 820 downwards.
ACTCGCCAGTTACTATAGCGAAAACGGGAGTTGGGAAGGTGTCGAAAAAGACTTTTCGCTCTTTGGGCATGGACCCGATTCGTATGGTCCGCGTTTGTTGAATTTTTCCATTTCTGACAATGACGGCATTATTTTAGTCGCTGGTAAAAACCACGTCCCCGGCGAACCCTGCAGCGAAGAAGAGTTCAGGAACAGCTATCCCATCAAAGTGGATGGACAACCCGTTGGCAGGCTCATCCTGCCATACTCGCCCGAGGGCAGCCCGCTCGACTATGAATTCCTGCGCCGCCTCAACGGCTCGGTCATTCTAAGCGGCGTTGCCACACTCGTACTTGCGCTCATGCTCGGTATCTTACTCTCGCGCAGCATCTCACGCCCCATTCAAGAGCTCACCAACGCCACGCATAACATGGCGAATGGCGAGTTAGGTCAGCAAGTGCCTGTACGCTCACGCGACGAGATCGGCGACCTGGCACAATCGTTCAACAAAATGAACGCCGACCTCGCCCGTTCCTTCAACCTTCGCAAACAAATGACCGCCGATATCGCCCACGAACTGCGCACACCCCTCACACTGATCCTTGGTCATGCAGAAGGTGTAAAAGACGGCGTCCTCGAACCCAGCCGCGAAAACTTTGAAATCATCCGCGAAGAAGCCGAACGCCTCCAACAACTTGTCAGCGACCTGCGCACCCTTACCCTTGCTGATGCCGGTGAACTTTCGGTGGAATTCCAACCCGTGGATATGAACTCCCTCATGAGCGACATCCACGCCCATTATCTGACCCTCTTCAACCAACAACGCATCACGCTTAATCTC
>JBAIYF010000035.1:0-2048 GCA_037916115.1 Anaerolineales bacterium | reverse complement strand
GAAGGACACAAAGAGCACGAAGGGATCATGACAACTCCTTTGTGTTCTTGGTGACCTTTGTGTTTAGATTTTTTCAATCAACCATTTTTGAGATGAGACCGAGAACCTCACCTGCTTCGGCGTGACGCTTGGTCTGCAATTTGGAGTAGACCAACTCCCCATTCACACTGACCTCGAACTTGCCTCCATCCGAGGGGATGAGGGTGATACCCTCGATGACGTGTTCGTAATCTTTCAACAAATCCTGTGCCAGGCTCACGGCCCGGTTGGTGTAATGTCAGACCGCGCAGTAGATGATCTCGATCCTCAACATGAGTGTTTCTCCAGATGACCCGCTTGATATCTGTCACTTTTTTGGGGGTTGCGCATCAAAGTGAAGTGTCAGGTCGTCAAAATTGTAAGAAAATTATAACATGCCGCTTTTGAAGGCTTGCCACCCCCAAACAAGGGGACTATAATGCCGCAGTCGTATTCAAGGATAAGAAAGAAAGCAAGGAGAGAACGTATGCCCGTCTATACCTATCGCTGTGATAATTGTGGAGTCCAGTTTGAACGCCAGCAATCCTTCACCGATGATCCGCTTAAGACCTGCCCCGAATGTCGCAAGAAGGCGTTGAAGAAGGTCATCACCCCCACCAAGGTCATCTTCAAGGGTTCGGGGTTCTATGCCACCGATCACAAGTCGCCTTCGGGAGATACTTCCTCATCGAAGAAGAGCGAGAGCACTTCCAGCGGCGAATAAAGCCCGGGTTGCAGAAACAAGCACAGGTCACGTCAGAGGCGTGACCTGTTTTTTTTATCCTATCGGTTGTGTTTTGGCAGGATTGCGGCTCATCCAGATAATCACCACAAGAAGGGGGAGCAACGCTACGGCCGCACTGACGTACGCCATCATGTTATAGCCAAGTGAGGCGAAGATGAAGCCGCTCTCCAAACTTCCGGCGGCAGAGGCAAGCCCAACGAGCAGGTCGTTGAAGCCCTGGGTGCGGGCGCGTTCTGCCGGTGAGAGTTGGTCGGCAAGCAAGGTGGAGCCGCCAACGAAGCAGAAGTTCCAACCCAAACCAAGCAGAAATAACGCTACACCAAGAGGAAGAACGTCGGTGGAGATGGTGGCGGCAAGGCATGCAAGCAGGAGTGTTGCCGAGCCGATCAGAATGACCGTACCACGCCCCCACTTATCGGCGAGACGCCCCGAGACAATGGAAAAGGCGTACATGCCAAAGGTGTGTGAGGCGATGACGGCGGAAATATCCGCGAGATTGTGGTCGTGTCCGCGCATGTGCAGGGATGTGATGACCATGACCAACACCATGACCATTTGACCAAGTACCATGCTAAGCATGGCAACCAATGCAGCGGGCTGACGGAATATCTCACGCAAGCCTCGCACGTGTTTATGCTTGATCAGCGTTTCTGGATATTTTTCCGCCACTTGGGCGCCGATCTCACGCGGGTCGGGACGTAAGCCGGTAAACACCACAACCGCCGCGATCGCAAACAGGATCGCAGCCACAACGTATGCACCTGCAAGTTCATCGATGCCCCACGAACCGACCAGTGAACCGGCGGGTCCTGCCACGAACGGACCAATCACCGAGCCAACTGTTCCACCGATAACCACGTTTGAGATGGCTTTGCCGCGATTTTCGGGCTTGTTCACTTCCGCTGCAGCAAAGCGACCTAACGTCACAGCCGAGTTGGCAATTCCCATCAGCACCATGCCGAACAGGAATAAGGGAAAAGCATGAATGGCAATGGAATAGAACGTAACGCTTGAGCCGACCACCCCGGTGACCAACCCGGTCGTCAGTCCTTTGCGCCTGCCGATGGCATCAAAAATGTATCCCCACATGAAAGCGGAGAATGCGCCCGCCAATAAGTAGACCGCGGTTGGCACGCCTGCCCAACTGGAGTTGTGGCTGAGTTCCTTGCCAACAATGGAGTTCAAGGTTGCCGCTGCGATAAACCCCGCAGAAGCCAGCGATTGCTGAGCAAAGAGAATGGTCGTGATCTTACGAGCAATTGATTCAAGGTTGTTCAAAAGGGAA
>JBAIYF010000034.1:0-2127 GCA_037916115.1 Anaerolineales bacterium | reverse complement strand
GATGTGAAGAGAAAGGTCAACGCCGAGGCGGAGTGGAAGCAGGCATTATTGAATATGCATGCATTTCTATCAAAAAAGAAGTAGGGGCGGGGTAACCCCGCCCCTGCATTTCATTCGTAGTATTCAGGATGATGCGGGGTTTTGTATTTTCTAGCCGGTTCCAAAATTTCATCAATGGTCATATCGGCGTTGCCCGCTTCGGCGGGGTGATAGTGGACATGCACCCGGCGCAAATTCGGAATGGAGGTGATCAGCGTCTCCTCCACGCGGCTGGCGATGCGGTCGCCTTCGTGAACGGTCAGAGTGCCGTCAATGCCGATGGTTAGATTCAGTACAATGTGAGGTCCGAAGCGGTGGGCGTGTAATTCTTCCAGTTGGGTGACTCCATCCAAATCCTTCAATAGCCCGGCGATCCGCTCTGCCAGTTCGCGGATGGGGATGATCGCCATCAAGTCTGTGGAGGATTCGCGCAAAATAAAAAGCCCGGTGCGGAAGATAAGGAGCGCCACAAACGCACCCGCGAGCGGATCCACCCACGGAAGCCCGCGCTGACCGAGAAAGATGCCAACCGTCGCCGCCCCGGCGGAGAACAGGTCGTTGCGATGGTCGTACGCCAGCGCCATCACAACGGGGTTCCCGGTTTCATGCCCCAGCCTGCGGATGTACCAGGTCAGGAAAATCTTTATCCCCACCGTGCCCAAGGCAACCCAAAACGCGTATGGATGCGACTGATTGAACGTGACCACGCCGTCGGCATAATCCCACACCTTGTCCACGGAGTCCCAAAAGACGGCAAGGGCGGTGGTGATGACAAAAGACCCGATCAAGAGCGAACCAATGCTCTCAAATTGACGATGCCCGTAGGGATGGTCACTATCAGCGGGCTTGCTTGCCATGCGCACAAAAATACTCGCGGCAATGTAATAGGCAACATCAGAGGTGGAATTGATGCCTTCTGCCAGCAGTGCGGGGCTGTGACCCAAAATTCCAACCATCGTTTTGACGATGGCGAGCAAAATATTTGTGCCCAAACCGAGGTTGACGGCTAACAGACTTTTGGCATCGCGCTCGTGATACATGCCTGACATTGTATTTTCTTTTCCAATTTGCACAACTGACGAATGTCTTAATAAAAATCTCCCGCTTGAGCGGGAGATTTTTTGAAATCTATTTTTCTGATCTGCGCAGGAAGAACTTGGTGATCTCTTCTGAAATCGCCGGTATGAGCGCCAAGCCGGTTACCAATGCCCATTCATTCGCGCTCAGGAAATGGGTATTAAAGATCGGTTGAAGGAAAGGCACCGAACAGACCAGCAACAGAAGCACGATCGAAATACCGACCGCGTACTGCATGTATCGGTTCGAGAATATACCTATCCTGAATATCGAAGCTCGTTCCGAACGGACGGTGTAAGCACGGAAAAGTTCCGCCAATGAAAGGGTTGCAAACGCCATGGTCTCGGCGGTCTGCACATCCACACCGCGCCAGTCGTGCTGAAGCACATACGACAGTACATTCATCCCTGCAGGAATGAACGCCCCTGCCTCAAGATGCCATGCCAACCCGATAACAAACGCACCCAATACAGCACCTGTCTGCGCGAAGGTCTGCACCACAATCCCGACCCCCATGGAACGGTTGATGATCGGTTCGCTTTTGGCACGCGGTTTCCTGTCCATGATATCGGGATCGCCTTTTTCCATGGCGAGCGCAAGAGCAGGAGCACCATCGGTGATGAGATTAAGCCAGAGTAACTGAATGGCGGTCAACGGCGCAGGCAGACCGGCGAGCGTTGCCAGGAAAATGATCATGATCTCTGCAACGTTGGAGGAAAGCAGGAAGAACACGAACTTGCGAATGTTCGAATAGATGATGCGCCCCTGCTCCACAGCGGAGACGATGCTGGCGTAGTTATCGTCGGTCAACACCATATCGGCGGTGCCTTTGGCAACATCGGTGCCGGTGATGCCCATCGCCACGCCGATGTCGGCGCGCTTGATGGCGGGCGCATCGTTCACGCCGTCGCCGGTCATGGCAACGACTTCATCGTTGGCTTGCAGCGCGTCCACGATGCGCATCTTGTGTTCAGGCGAGACGCGGGCGAAAACGTCGGTATCTTCGATAAT
>JBAIYF010000033.1:0-3726 GCA_037916115.1 Anaerolineales bacterium | reverse complement strand
TGTAGAGCATCGATGCGCCAGTTGAAACTAACGATCTGATGTTCATATTTACTCGTACGTCCATGGTCGCGCAAGAGTCGCGCCTTCTTTGCCAATTCCGCATCATTCGTAGTGATGGCACCGGCATCACCGTATGCGCCCAGATTCTTGCCGGGATAGAACGAAAAGCATGCCATATCTGCCAGCGTTCCAACACGGCGACCCTTGTATTCCGCGCCATGTGCCTGCGCAGCATCCTCGATCACTTTAAGTCCACGCTTTCGGGCGAGGGCAAGGATCGGGTCCATATCAACAGGATACCCGTGGATATGAACCGGAAGGATGACCTTCGTCTTCGGCGAGATGGCAGCCTCGATCAAATTTGCATCCATGTTGTGTGTATTCGGGTCTACATCCACAAAGACCGGCTTTGCACCACACAACGAGATCGCTTCGGAGGTTGCAATGAACGTCATAGGCGTGGTGATCACTTCATCGCCTGCTTCCACGCCGCAGGTTCTCAACGCAACATACAACGCATCTGTGCCAGAGCCGACTCCGATGGCATATTCCGCGCGGCAGAAGGCGGCGAAATCTTTTTCAAAATTTGTCACCTCATCGCCCAAAATAAAACGGGCGCTTTCCACCACGCGTCGCATGGATGCATCCACCGACTCCTTGATCTCGGCGTATTCGGCGCGTAAATCCAGCAATGGAATTTTTTCAGCCATGTCTCTCCTACTGATAATCTTCGATGTTGGTGATGTGATTGATCACCCTGGCAGGGTTGCCCACCACTACTTCATTTTCCTGAACGTCGCGGGTCACTACCGCACCCGAACCGATCAGCGCTCCCCGACCGATCCTTACGCCGGGAAGTAATACCGCTGCCGCGCCGATCTTTGCACCTTTCTCAATGATCGCACCTTTGAGATTCTCTTTCACATTTTTCGAACGCGGATAGGGTGCATTCGTCATCACCACCGCCGGACCGATCCAACATTCATCTTCAAGGATGCAATATTCGGGAACAAAAACATTTGAATGGATGCGCACGCCATTACCGATCACAACATGATGCTCCACAATGGAATGTGTACCAATGCTGACGTTATCGCCGATCTGATTCAACTCGCGGACCATGACGCCATGCCCTGTTTGAAAATTGCGCCCAATGCGGTTCCCGGCATAGATCACCGAATGCGAACGGATCACGGCATTATCACCGAAACGGGTTTCGGCATCCTCACCGCCACGAAAAGGCTGACCGATGACACTGAACGGTCCGACTTGATGCGCACCTTCCCAAACCACATTGGGATAAATAATGGATGTTTCAGGGGTCTGCATATTCAAATCCTTATGCATTCAAAAACACTTCGGTTGCCGTTCGCGCCGACTCGTACATCGCGCTCACCAACACAAGCGACTTGCGCCCCTCGGCGCCGTTCGTTTGCGGCTCGCGGTCTTCGTCGATCGCCTGCATCATGTCTTCGATCACATGTCGGTGGCTCGCACCATAGACAGATGGCGGGTCAACCTCCTCACGGGTGAGCAATTCCTTCTCGTGTTCGATCTCACCCGCGATCTTCCAAAACACCTTGCGGTTTAGTGCCGTGCCGCCCACCTTGAGCGATCCCTTTTCACCAAACAGGGCAACTGACGCCTCAAGATTTTGGGGATATGTCACCGTGGAACCTTCGATGGTTGCCAACGCACCATTCTCGAATTTCACAACCACCACGCCAACATCCTCCGCCTCCATTTGATGGGCAAGGGTCGCAGTATAGGCAAAGACACTTTTCACAGGGACACCGATCAGCCATTGCAGGGCATCGATATGATGAATGCTTTGGTTCATCAGCGCGCCGCCATCCATGGACTTTGTGCCATGCCAGCCGTCGTTGTAATATTCCTGCGGGCGGTACCAGCGTACCGTCACCGAGCCGAGCAAAACGCGCCCGATCTTTCCGTCGTGGACGGCGTGATAAAAATCCTGCATGGGAGGGTTATAGCGGTTCTGAAGAACGATGCAGAGTTTGCGGTTCGCGTCCTTCGCTGCGGCGATCATTCGATCGGCGTCGGCGGGGTTCATCGCCATCGGCTTTTCTACAATAACGTGCTTGCCTGCCTTGAGGGCGGCAATCGTCATTTCGGCATGCATGCCGCTCGGCGTACAGATATTGACAATATCGATCTGCGGGTTGGCAAGCAGTTCATGGTAATCGAGGCAGTAGGATACGCCATGCTTTTCGGCAAAGGCGTGGGCACGGCTTTCGATCACATCACAAACCTGCACAAGTTCTGCGCCGGGAATATCCGCAAGCGAGTCTGCATGGCGGGGCGCGATCCGCCCGCACCCAACAATTCCAAATCGTTTGGTCATAGGGGTAATTCGGCTACCTTCCAAGACGGATGCGATATTCGCGCCCGTTCGCTTCGAGGATGCAGGTTTCGGGCAGGTCACTGATCTTGAGCCCGGCTTCGATGCAAGTCAGGCGCAAAATGTCCATCATCTGGTCGTCACCGTTCAGGTACACGCTTTCTACGCCTTTTTTCTTCAATTCCACAGTAACCGCTTTTGCCTTCCGGCGGAAATCATCGTAGATCTGAAGAGAATCACGTGCATACGACATGGCACGCTGGGTAAAGACCTTCATGCCTTCAGAGGTCAGGTCGTATTGCAGGCGGGTGCGATCGAGATGCGAAACCTTGACCCAACCACGGGTGATGAGGCGTTTGATATACCAATTGACACTGCCAACCGCGATTCCGAGCCGTTTAGACAGATTTGCCTGGGTTATATGAGAATCCTGCGCGATCTCGTCGAGCAGGGCGTATTCGTGGGGTTTGATTTTAGCGTCCATAATTTCGAGCATTCAGAAATTGAATTCTGACATGAATCCCCCATTGAGTCAAGCCTCACCAAAGGCGAGAATCCCTACGATTCGCCTACTTTCTTACAGCCTTCTCCATAAGCGCCTCATACTGCCCAACGATCTTCTCGATGTCGAAATCCTTTGCCTTTTCCAGGCTGGCAGAGCGGAATGCAGCCAGCAAGTCACGGTTCGAGATCAGTTCACGCAGTTTGGAGGAAAAGCCCGCCTCATCCTGCAATTCGACTAGATACCCGTTCTGACCGTTGTCCACCAGGTCGAGAAATCCGCCAATACGGCTGACCACCATAGCAAGACCCTTGACGAGTGCATCCACCCCGACGACGGGCAGTCCCTCAGACAGCGACGGCATAAAGAGAATATCACTTTTGGAGAACTCGTTCAACACATCCACCGGTGTGACCCAGCCCGACAAATGAAAACGGTCTGCCATGCCATGCTTCTCGATCTCAGCCCGGACTGCGTCAAACATGGGACCATCTCCCAGCATGGTACAAGTCCACTCAATATCCTTGAGCATGGATAGGATGCGCACGATCGCCAGCGGATTCTTTTGCGCTACGAACCGCCCCGCAAACACAATGCGCGGCACTTGATTCACTTTGATCTCTTCGGTGATAAGGTGTGTAAAGTCCGCGCCATTGGGGATGACACGAATATTCACAGGATAATGCTTCAACGCGATCTGGCGGGTAAACTCGCTCACCGCCACAACCTGGCTGGCATTGTTCCAGATGGGCTTTGTAAAAGGCTTTATCCAGCGAAACCAGCGGGCTGTTTTTTCCGGCACGCCGCCAGGAACATCGCCAAGATGCGCTGTCAGAATATAGGGAATTCCAGAGAAAAGAGA
>JBAIYF010000032.1:0-3338 GCA_037916115.1 Anaerolineales bacterium | reverse complement strand
GGGTGCTCAACCTCCCCGAATGTTTGTACCTGCTCAATTCGCCGGAGGTCGAGGCACTGAGTGTCCCTGTGGAGTGGGTTTGCGGTCCGTGATGCCTTGCGCGAAAGGGGGCAATCATGAAAAACGGATACAAGATCGAATATCAGCGGGCATTGATATTCACTTTAATGCTTTTCATCTCACTTGGCTCAATTTCTCTTTTACCTGCGAATAACCCGCCTCAAGATTCCATTACACGGTAAAATCCAGCAAATCCCTTATCGTGAGGTGAAATCTTATGGATTATGACATTACAGCATACCCGCGGGTCTACCACGGGCTTTGCCATCTGCTGGAACCGCGCCTGATCGAGATCGCCAACAAAGCCGGCGTTTCGCTTAAAGGCATCAAACCCGGTTTTTATGGGCAGATCGTCGAAGCCATTCTCAACCACATCGAATCCTTCGAAGACCTCAAAACCCTGCTCTCCCCCGCCGACCTCGACATCATTGGGCAAAAACTTTCCGTCGGCGACCGCAAAACATGGAACCGCCCCCACCTCGATTATGACCACGCCGTCTTTGTGGATATGACCCGCAAAAGTTACGGAGCAACTCAACGCCCCCTGCGGGAATCCACCCGCAACGCCTCACATGCGGACCTGTGGCCTGAGCTCGCCTCTCTGAAAGTTTGGTCCAAGCTGGAGGCTTCGCAGAAGAGCAAAGCCGCCAAGTTGCTTGCCAGATCGTTGGGCGATGATTTCACCTTCGTTGATCTGGTCGGTCCGCATGAATTGATACGTTTTCAACATACCGCCCTCAAACTGCAATTCATCGCCATCCCCGGCGGGAAGTACTCCATGGGTCTCACTGACAACGAAAAGAAAGAACTGACCCGCCTCGCCAAAAAGCATGGAATTGAAGAAGCCAAATACTTCGCGCGTGATATTGCGGAAACCGCCCGCCCTGCCCATACCGTAAAACTCCCGCCGTTCCTGTGCGCCCAAGCGCCGGTCACTGGCGCGCAGGGAAAGAAATTTACCAAGTCCGCACAACTGTTAGATGGGAATCATAAAATCTATTGGTTTGGCGCAAAAGCAGCCCTCCAACTCACCGAGCAGAGCGAGACAAGATTGCTGACCGAAGCCGAGTGGGAATACATCGCCCGAGCAGGCGGCACGCGGACGTGGCTCAATAGCGAAGAAGACCCGGAAACGTACACAAAAAGAATCCTCTCTGCGAAACTGCTTGAAGACGATCATCCATTTGGAGTCTGCGGGCTTGGCTGGGGTACCTGGGTGGAAGACAGCTGGCACTTGGGCTATAAGAATGCCCCAGCGGATGGGTCCGCTTGGGAACCGCGAGAAGTTCCAAACGTTGTGCGAGGCGGCGGGTTTTTATCCTACCCATGGCAAACCCCCGGCGAAGAGTTCATGCTCCACACGGCATACCGTGAGCGCGTCCAAGATAAAAAATTTCCTGTACTGCTTGCCCGCGATCTGCCCAAACGCAAAAAGTAATTCTGCAAACATAAAGCCCCCAATGATTTTTCATTGGGGGCTGTTCTTTTTACGGAGTCAGCAACGCCGAGGGATGTTCTGGCAGATTTTCGCAGGTCTTGCGGTAGTCATCATCAGGGAAGAAACGCTCCCACTCATTGATGATGAAGTTGCGCCCCACCGCCTGACAAGCCCGCTCTTGCAGAACTTCAATGGATGTGGGTGTGTAATGCAGGATGGATCCCAAATTCCCATTCTTCACTTCTGACTCATAGTAATAGCGACTCTCGATCGTATAGATCCAATCGCTGCCGGGGCTAAAAAACGACGTAAAGCCAAAAGTGACATTGGGATAGGATGTAAATTTTTTATCCAGTGTTTCACCAAAATACGGCAGGATCACTCCGCGCTTTTTGGGGTTCTCCCGCATGGTATCCATATCCCACAAACGAAGAATATTTTCGCTTGCGCTTTCATCGTCCTGGGCTCCGCCAGAATATGTAATGAGATAACGCTCATCGGGGCTGATCACATTCAAAGAGATATTCGATTCGTGTCCGCGCAAATTGATGTATTGCCCTTCCGAAGGCGGGAATGCCTGAACCGAATAATCTTTTTGGTAACTGCCAACCGTTCCGCCGCCCCCGCCCCCGCCGCCGAGGAAGTACATCCCGTACCCATCAAACGTGGTAATAAAGTTGTAGCCTATATCCACCCATGAAGAAGAGAGGAAGGCTTTGCCCTCACTGGCATATCGGCTGAAGAACAGCCATTGGGCGGTATTGCCCATTGTAAGGCTGGTCTGAGCCGTGCTGTTGGAAAGGGTCTTTTTGGGCGTTCCGCTTTTTAGATCCCAAACTTCGTAGGTGAGATTATCTCCCTGTGCCAGACCCGTTACGAATGTCTGTGAGTCACGGCTGAAGGCGGCTCGGTTTGTTTGAAAGACCAGCGGTTCACAAGTGGATTTTTCAAGGATGCAGTCTACACTCCATAGTCTAACTTCCTGCACACTTTCAGATACAAAGGGTACCGCCACCAGCCAGCGCCCATTCTGGCTGGCGTACAACCGGGACTGTCCATCCGTTTTCAGGCTGCCAACGGTTTCAACATTTCCATTTTCATCCGGCAGTGTGAGTATTCTCGCCTCGCTGCCTGCAAAGCCTTTATTATCAACATCAAGGTTAATAAGGACAAAATGCTGCTGGTCTTCATAGAAGACCGCTTGTGCCGGGTTTTCGGAGAAGTCGTAAATCGCGCCGGTTTCAAGGTTATACAGGAATGAACTGGCATGGCTGACAAAGAACCAGCGGCTGTCTGCTGAGAATTGCATCGAACCGCCCGGGGTAGAAATGGACTTTACAGCCTCTTGAACCAATTCACCCGTTTCCAATGTCTTCTGCAGATCAATCAATGAAAAATTGATATTCGCCTCAACAGCGTTGGCTGGCAGAGCAGCGGTTACCAGCCAGCGCGCATCTGGACTGAATACTGCCATGGCAATATTTTCATCCTTGGAGGCGGGTGAAAAGGCACGGGTTGGTCTGCCATCTTCCAACATCCAAAGGGTATTGTCAATGAACAGCCAGCGATCATCATTGCTCAATGAAGTAACACTGAACCAGAGTTGTTCTTCAACGGGTAGCATAATTTGAGTATCGCCCAGGGGATTATGGCTATCCCAAAGACGCAGGGAACCGTCATAGGAGCCCGCCACGAACCAACGCCCATCCGGGCTGGTGGTGGTTAGCGTAATGGCATCTTCCATTCCGAAAGCCTTCGGGTCTGCCCGAAGTACGGTTTCAAATTCGCTTTGTTCTGTATCAGTTTCGGTTTCGGGCATATCAAACAATGCCGGGCGGAT
>JBAIYF010000031.1:0-3732 GCA_037916115.1 Anaerolineales bacterium | reverse complement strand
GCCGTCCAATATTGGACGGCTCTATGTGTTTAAGTTCTATGATGGTGGTTGAGTAGTTTCGCGTGTTTTTCGCGGAACGTATCGAAACCACCAAGGTACAAGGATACTTTTGTAACAGAAATATTTTGCTTATGGGTGGTCTCGATACACCACTCGCTTCGCTCGTGGTTACTCGACCTCCGGGGTTTATTTCAGAAGGGAAGGAATCTCTTCCGGGTGTTTGGCAACTTTGACGCCAGCAGCTTCGAGCGCCTTGACCTTGTCGGCTGCGGTGCCTGCACCGCCTTCGATGATGGCGCCCGCGTGCCCCATGCGTTTTCCGGGAGGAGCGGTCTGACCGGCAATGAAGGAGGCGACCGGCTTGGTCATTTTGGTGCGGATGAATTCCGCAGCCTTTTCCTCTTCGTTACCGCCGATCTCTCCGATCATGATGACCTTTTCGGTCTTGGGGTCGTGTTCGAACATTTCGAGCACGTCGGTGAAGTTGGTGCCGTTGACCGGGTCGCCGCCGATGCCCACGCAGGTGGAGGCGCCCATGCCGAGGTTCTTCATGGCGTAGAGCACTTCATAGGTCAGCGTGCCGGAGCGGGAGACCACGCCGATGTTGCCGGGGATGGCGATATTGCCGGGGATGATGCCAACCTTGGCTTCGCCAGGGGTCAGCAAGCCGGGGCAGTTCGGACCGATAAGACGGATCTTTTTCTGGTCGAGGTAGTTGCGCACGCGCATCATATCGTGGATAACGACGCCTTCAGTGATGCAGATCACCAGCGGGATGCCGGCGTCGGCAGCTTCGAACATGGCGTCGGGTGCGAAGCGGGCAGGGACGAAGATGATAGTGGCGTTGGCATCGGTGGCTTCCTTTGCGGATTTGACCGAGTCGAAGACGGGGATCTTGCCGTCCAAAACCCATTCGCCGCCCTTGCCGGGTGTCACACCGCCGACGATGTTCGTGCCGTAGGCAGCCATTTGAGTGGTATGGAATAAACCTTCATTGCCGGTGATGCCCTGCACAAGAAGGCGGGTGTTCTTATCTACAAGTATGCTCATAAAATTCTCCAACCGAGATTGCATCGTAGGGCTTTCGCCCTCTTCGCAATGACAGTATTGTTTATCCCTTTGCCGCAGCGACGGCTTTCTTGGCGGCGTCGGCGAGAGTTTCAGCGGTGATCATGTTGGCATTTTCCAACAGGCGGCGTCCTTCTTCCGCGTTGGTTCCAACCAAACGGACGACCATTGGTACCTTCGGTTTGACCTCATCCATGGCGGTGAGGATACCGCGGGCAACTTCGTCACAGCGGGTGATGCCGCCGAAGATGTTGAACAAGACGGCTTTCACGTTCGGGTCGGTCAGGATGATGCGCATGGCGGCGGCAACCTTCTCCGCGCCTGCACCGCCTCCCACGTCCAGGAAGTTGGCGGGTTCGCCGCCGAAGAGTTTGATCACGTCCATGCTGGTCATGGCAAGACCGGCGCCGTTGACCATACAGCCAATGTTGCCGTCCAGTTTAATGAAGGAAAGACCATACTTGCGGGCTTCGATCTCAGCAGGGGCATCTTCGTCGGTATCGCGCATTTCAGCGAGGTCGGGCTGGCGGAAGAGCGCGTTATCGTCGATCATCATCTTGCCGTCGAGGGCGATCAGCTTCTTGTCCTTGGTGATGACAAGGGGGTTGATTTCAGCGAGGGAGGCATCAGTGTTCTTGTACACTTCCCACAAGCCCATGGCGATCTTGGTAAAGTCGCGCCAGTAATCGCGGGGAAGGTCAATGGCTACGGCAATGTCGCGTGCCTGGTATTCGCGCAGACCGAGCAGCGGGTCGATGTTGACCTTGACGATCTTTTCCGGTGTCTTGGCGGCAACTTCTTCAATGTCTACGCCGCCGGCGGCGGAAGCGATCATCACCGGTTTTTTGGAAGCGCGGTCATCGGTAATGGCAAAGTAGATTTCCTGATCGATGGCGGAGGCTTCATCCACCAACACCTTGCGGACGGGGAGACCTTTGATCTCCATGCCGAGGATCTGGGTGGCAAGCTGTTCGGCTTCGTTCGGGTCTTTGGCGAGTTTCACGCCGCCCGCCTTGCCGCGTCCGCCGACTAAAACCTGAGACTTGATAACAACACGTCCGCCGAGTTCTTCAGCGATCTGTTTCGCTTCTTGTGCGGTGGTGGTTACGCGTCCTCTGGGAATCGGGATGCCGTATTTCGAAAAAATATTTTTGGATTGGTATTCGTGGAGTTTCATTATTCTCCCTCGGGGGATTTATTTTGGCTCGAAAGCATCGGCATTATACCCCATAAAAAATTAGACCTGACAGATTTTGAGTACCTGTCAGGTCTGTAATATGTTACGGAAGGATAAATCGCATGATGCGGTTGAAGGCGCCGTCTGTCACCCAGGCGTTCCCTTCCGGGTCGATGGCGATGCCGGAAGCCAGCCCAAAGCCGGAGGGGGTGTTCCCATAATCGCCCCAGACTCGAACCACGTCACCGTTCTGGTCGAATTCCATCACGCGGTACCCTTCGGGGTCGGTGACGAAGACATGCAGGTCATCATTCACGGCTATGAACGGTTTATTTTCCAACGACTGACCGAACCAGCCGTACACATCCCATTGCCGGTCGGGGACGAAGGTCAAATTACCGTCCACTTCAAGCCGGATGAAGGTTTGGATGCGCTGGTTCCAGGTATCGGTCACATAGACGGTGCCATTCTTGTCGATGGCGACGGAGGTCGGCTCATCGAATTGACCCGGTTCAAATCCTGCCGAGCCGAATTCGGTGATGTAGTTTCCGTCCGCATCAAAGATGACGATTCGCTTGTTACCTGTATCGGTGACGTATACCCGTCCCTGTTCATCCACTGCCAGCCCGCGCGGACCGTAGAAAGCATCTGGCGCGGAGCCCTGACCGAACGTTCCCCATGCTTTGATGAATCTGCCAGAGGCGGTGAATTTCTCGATGCGGTGGTTCCAGGTATCGGCCACATAGACCGAGCCGTCCGGCCCCACTGCAATGCCCCAGGGTTCGTTGAAGGTCCCATCTCCGACCGGGGTATTCACGCCATCAGCGAAGGAACCCCATTGATGCAGGATATTCCCTTCGAGGTCCAGGTGCAGGATGCGATGATTGCGTGAGTCAGTGACATACAGCGTTCCATCTGGCGCAAATGCCAACGCGCGCGGCGCATTTAATGGAACGGGATTTGCCTGCGTATTGTCAAAGATCAGGTTTGCAGTAAGGACCGTGTACTTGCCTTCTGTGGGATCTTCGATTAGAGCATCCTCAGAGGGGGCGACGCCATAGTTCCAAATCTGCGAAGCCACATCTTTGCGGATGTAGAGCCGCATTTGGTCTGCCGGCTGCCAGGTGGCAAGGGTCAAGTCAGAGCGTCCCTTGGCTTGGGCATACAGGGTGTAGTCACGGTTCAGCCAAATTTGGAAGATGCCCGCGCGGATATTGGGATCTGTAAACCCTTCACAGAAGCGTGAGTAATCGCGAGATTTGATCAGTTTCAAGAATCCGAGTGCGCCTTTGCAAGAATAGTTCTCATCAAAGGGGATGTTCGGGTCGCGTTCACTGATCAAGCCGAAGTAATCCTGCATGGGCCACCACATGCGGATGTAGTCCACGCGGTAATACCCGGGACCAATGGCAGGCTCGATCTTGTCGAAATTCTTTTCATCGACGATGATGACGACCGAGTCACGCAAAGAGCGGGTGGGTTGGTCA
>JBAIYF010000030.1:0-3947 GCA_037916115.1 Anaerolineales bacterium | reverse complement strand
TCCACTGCAAAATGGATGTATTCATCGGCGCGTTCATCGAGTTGACCTTGATAGCGCTGTTGCAGCAGACCCACCATGCCTGAAACGGTACGCAGTGGTTCCTGCAGGTCATGTGAGGCAATGTAGGCGAATTGTTCGAGTTCGGTATTCGAACGGCGCAGGTCATCTTCCACGCGTTTGCGTTCGGTCATATCGGTGGAGATACCACAAATGGCATAGATCCTGCCGAGTGAATCAAAGAGGGGGAACTTTGTGGTCAGGTACACATGCCTGCCATCTGGCTCAAGGTTTTCCTCTTCAAATGTCTTCGCCTCGCCTGTGCGAATGATCTCGAGGTCGTTGTTACGGTGCGATTTTGCAAATTCGGCAGAGAGAAAGTCGGCGCGTGTTTTTCCGATCATTTCGGCGCTGGTGCGTCCAAATAATATTTCTAATGGGCGATTGATAAGCAGGAAGCGCCCTTCCGTATCCAGCACGTAAACAAGCGCCGAGGTGTTGTCGATGATATCCTGCAGCAGTTTTTTACTGGAACGCATTTCCTCTTCTGCTCTTCGACGATCGGTGATATCCACGCCGACAGCCAGGATTTCCATCTGTTGCCCATTTTCGTTGTAGACCGGTTTGTTCGTCCAAGCCATCCACACTCGGCGTCCATCGCGGCAGATATTTTCATTGATCACATTGACGAAATTTTCGGGTTGATCAACGATGTTTTGCACCAATGTGGAAAGGTCGCCGCCTTCAGAGTCAGTTGGAGGAACAAGAATACCAACCGGCTTACCAATGATCTCCTCAAGGGAATAGCCAAAGAACATTTGGGCATATTCATTAAAAAAGACGATCGTGCCATCGCTCTTCCAACGGATGATGGCACTGTTGGCATTCTGCACCAGTTCGCGGTAGTTGCGTTCACTCTCTTGTATCTGGCGTTCCATCCATTTACGTTCGGTAATGTCGTAAAAAATGCCGCGCAAAACAGGATTCCCGCTCTGCGGGTCAAGCACTGTGTAGGCTTCGTCATACACCCAGATCACGCGTCCATCGCGGGTGTACATGCGGTATTCCAGGCGCATCGGCAATCCTTGATGCAGGCTTTCATCCGCTTCTTTGTTAATTCGGTCAACATCATCGGGGTAAATGCTGTTAAACCAAAGTTCGGGATGCGCGGCGTACTCCTCCGGCGAGTATCCCAACACGCGCTCAACCTGCGGGCTGAGATACAGCCATTGTCCACTTGAGGAGACATACACGACCACCGGCGATTGCTCCACCAGGGTGCGATATTTATATTCGGTCTCTTGCAGGGCATGGTCAATTCGCTTGCGTTCGGTGATGTCGCCATACGTAACGACCACCCCGTATCCTTCCACGGGGAGAGGCGCCGCTGTAACGTTGATCCAGGTGATGCTTTGATCCGGCTTAACGATGCCCATCTCCACGTTTTCCACTTTGTGCTTTTCTTTAAGTGCGCGTACACTGGGAAACTCTTCTGCTGGCATAGACGTGCCATCCGGTCGGATAATGCGCCACTCAGCACCATCGATCTCGCGCCGTTTCTGTTCCTCTTTCGAGATGCCCAGCAGTTCTTCTGCCACGCGATTGGTTTCGAGGATGTTTCCAGCCGCGTCGGCAACAGTAATACCCAATGGAAATGCCTCGAACAGGGTTCGATATTTTGCAAGCGCAACCTGAATGGTCTCTTCTGTCTGCTTGCGTGACGTAATGTCTATTGAAGTGCCATATCCCATCACTGAAAGCCTATGTTCTCCCTCGCCTTCGAAAATGACCCGCACTCCTATTGCCTGCCAATGGACACTGCCATCCGGGTGGATGACCCGATACTCTGTGGAAAATTTCCCGCTGCCTGTGGGTGCGGTGGCGGCGGCAATCTCAGAGCCTAATCTTTCAACATCGTCTGGATGCACGCGGTTGGTTACTTCAGATAGGGTTGTATACAATGTGTCGAAACCATAATGAACGCGGGCTCGTTCGTCAAATTCCACATTTCCTGTGCGCAAGTCATTCTTCCAAATTCCCAGGTCGGCAGCCTCATAAGCCAGACGGAGAAATTCCTCACTCTCGCGCAATTTTTCTTCAGCCCGTTTACGCTCGGTGATCTCACGCGAGACACCAATGATCTCCACCTGCCCAAGCGCATTGAATGCATACGTCGTGGTCGCCTCGGTTTTCACTATGGAGCCATCTTTACAAGGCTGTTCCACCTCGTTGATATATGTCTCGGTCCCACTGCCCCGCGCCATGAAGGCGGGTAGATTCTGCGCCAACTCTTCACTTACCATGTTGAACGATTCTGGCGTTAAAGAGTCAGAAATGGGTTGAGCCATCACCTCTTCAGGGGTATAGCCGCGCAGCTTCTCGACCGACGGGCTGACATACGTGAATTTTCCAGCAATGGGGTCCATCACCCAGATCACATCGGCAATATTGTCAGCGATCAATCGATAGTGGGCTTCACTCTCCTTTAATGCCTGGTCGGCTTTTTCACGAGCACGCTCCATCCGGATCGATGCAACCGATATGGAAGTCAACAAAACAACCGCCAAACCCAACACCCCCAGGAATTGCAGGGTAAAGTGTTGCTGCAGCGCATCTAATTGCTGATGTGCCTGCTCGTCCACTGCACTTGCATGTTTTTCCAGTTCATGAAAAGCAATGCGCAGCTCGATTTCCAATGCCGAATTCGAGATATCATCAGCTGATTGAACCGCCGTCAAACTTGTCTGAAAAGCATCCAGATCCTGCTGGAACGCAAGCGCATCTTCAGTAGTCAAAACCTTATCAAGGTTAGCACTGACCTCTTCAAGCGAGGTCGCTGCTTGTTGCAGCAAGACCAACCCTTCCTGACGGCTGTATGGCGCATCGGGCTCAGAGGAAAGAATGATATACAGAAATCCCTTGGCAAGTTCAATACGTGCCAGATGCAGGCTCGTCATCACATCGGTTGCCTGTGTTAGCAGTTGGTTCTGTCTTACGTTCAGCCCGAATACCATGGCACAGATCAAAACAGATGCCAGAATGGTCCTCCATCCCCAGAGGTGATAACGCATACTGGGACCGATTGGATAATTCACAGGGGAAGGTTTGTGATCGTTCATGGCTGAGACAGGATGTACTGAGTCGACACAGAACCCGGCAACTCTGCATCTGAAAAACCAAAAGGTGCGATCAAGGTCAAATGATCGGGCGTGCCGAGATATTCTTTCAAAGCAGCATTCCATGCGGAACGAAGCTGCTCATCCCCCTGCCGAAACACGACGGCACCATAACCGAGATATTGTTGTTGCATCAATTCATCCTGTTCGAACGGCTGCGCCATCTCTGTGCGCCCCAGTTGGTCATGCAAAGCCATCCAACGGATGGTCAACGCCGAAAGCGCCAGTCCGTCCACGGTCCTGGTTTCGACCGCAACGCGCCCGGTCAGTGCATCGGGCACAGTCACGATCTGATCCTCACTGACCCCCAATTTTTTGAGCAGGGTTTCTTCAATTGCCCCGGAAATGACGGCGACCTTTATATCGGGCAAGGCTGCGATCTGAGCGTAGGAAGAAAGTTGATAGGGATTACCAGCCGCCACCAACAACCCCTGTTGAACGTGGAAGGTCGGCTCAGAAAAACTGACTTGCTCTGCCCGGGTCGGTGTGATGAACATCCCGGCAACAATCACATCGATCCGCCCGGACCGCAGTTCGGAGATCAACTGGTCGAACTCAGATAGCCGCCACTCAATACGCTCGATCCCCAACCGGTTCACAATGACTTTGGCAACCTCCGCCTCCGAACCAGTCACTTCGCCGCCAGGTTCGATATACACATAGGGTGCTTCCACAGCATACCCAATTTTGATCACCCCGCGTTGTTGGAGACTCTGCAGTGATCGGTCACGCCCCGTAACTAAAGTCATTACAACGGTTAGAATGACCGCACCT
>JBAIYF010000029.1:0-4943 GCA_037916115.1 Anaerolineales bacterium | reverse complement strand
CCTATTTGCAGAAACGATTCAATCTAAACGAGATTATCAAGATTCGTGTTTTACATTGCTCGGGATTAGGTGAAGGCATGATCGATGAAAAGATCGCCGACCTCGAAATGCTTAGCAACCCCACTGTTGGTCTCGCCGCGCATACTGGCGTGGTAGATGTGCGCATCACGGCAAAAGCCAAAAGCGAGTCGGAAGCGCATGAGATGATCGCCAAGGTCGAAGCGGATGTACGTCAACGCCTTGGAAGTATCGTCTTCGGTGCCGACGAAGACAAACTCGAAGAAGTGGTGCTGAATATGCTCGCCAAACGCGGCTTGACCCTCACCGCCATCGAAAGCGGACTCGACGGGTTGCTCGCGCGAAAAATTCCGCACACTGCCTCCAAAGCAGACCTCGACCCGGCTGCCCTTATGGAAGCCTTACGCGCCGCCCGAACAGATTCAAAAGCCGATATCGCTCTCGGCGTTTCCGTTTATGTAAATGAACGCGCCGCAGAAATGGCAATGATCACATCCAAAGGCGAGAAAACCCATCGCATCACCTATGGCGGCCCGCCCAAGAGCCTGCCGCGCTGGAGCATGAACCTCGCCCTGAATTGGCTGCGCACCACCATGGAGGAAATGGGCTGATGGCAAAACCCAATCCGAAAATGAAGAGTGACAAACCTCTTGTCATTCTGGCATGGGGATTGAACATCTTCGGGCTGTGTGCGCTTGGGCTGGTTCTGACAGCATACTGGGCTTTGCAGCCCGCCCGCGCCGCCTCCGACGGACCCAGTGTTTCCTACACCGCCACCATGCCGCCCACCTATACACCCGACGCCTTCTCGCTCAACCTGCCGACCATCACTCCAAATCCGTTCTCGACCATGATCGTGGTGCAATCGCCCACCCCATTCGTACTGCAAAATGCTGCCGTTGCGGGACGCGCCAGTGTGGTCACCATTGGGTACTCGGTCTCTGGCAGACCGCTTGAAGTGTACGTTTTCGGCAACGGCGAACGCGAAAAGATGATCGTGGCTGGCATTCATGGCGGCTACGAATGGAATACCATCGCACTGGCAGATGAATTGATCCGGCACATTTTTGATAATCCCGAAATCATTCCAGATGATGTGACGCTTTACATCCTGCGTAACATGAACCCCGACGGCGACGCGCGCGATCACGGCATTGACGGACGTGTGAACGACCACGGTGTGGACCTGAACCGCAACTTCCCCTCCAACTGGGCTGCCACGTGGGACCGTGATGGCTGCTGGAGCCTGACCAAAACCACCGGTGGCACCGGTCCCGGCTCGGAGCCGGAGACTCAGGCTGTGATGTACTTCCTGCAATCACGCAAAGTGGAAACGCTCATCAGTTATCATAGCGCGGCGCTGGGAGTTTTCCCCGGCGGCGTACCCTGGGAAGCCGACTCGAAAAAATTCGCCAAGGCGCTTGCCAAAGCCACAGGCTATCCCTACCCCCCCATCGATACGGGCTGTGTCTACACCGGCACACTGGCAGATTACGCCGTAGACCTCGGCATCACCGCAGTGGACATGGAACTTTCCACACATAAAAAGACAGATTTCGAAGAGAACGTAAAAGCGCTTGAAGTGCTGTTGAATTGGAGATAACGAAAATCGTTCAGGTGGGGCTAAGCCCCTCCATGAGCATAATCACAAAAGGAGATTGAATGACTCAAAACATAGACACCCTCTTTATCAATGCCGTCGTTTTGACGATGGACGAAAAACTAACACAATACGACCCCGGCGCCGTCGCTGTAAAAGGTGACTCGATAGTCGCTGTTGGGTTTGAAGCCGATCTAAAAAAAGAATACTCCGCCAACGAAGTGATCGATTGCGGCGGCAAGATTCTCATGCCGGGTCTGGTCAACGCGCATACCCATGTGCCCATGACCCTCATCCGCGGGCTTGCCGATGACCTGAGGCTCGACGTCTGGCTGATGGGCTATATGCTGCCCGTGGAACGTCAATTCGTTTCGCCGGAGTTCGTACGCCTTGGAACGCTCATTGCCTGCGCCGAATCGATTCGCAGCGGTGTAACCACCTTCAACGACATGTACTTCTTCGAGGACGATATTGCCCAAGCCGCCGCCGATGCAGGCATGCGCGCCGTGTGTGGCGAGTCGGTCATGAAGTATCCCGCGCCCGATGCGCCCTCCTACGATGACTCGCTCACCTATGCGCGTGAATTCATCAAAAAGTGGAAAGGTCACCCGCTCATCGTCCCCGCCATTGCACCGCACGCGCCCTACTCCACCAACCCAGAGATCATCCGCGCCTGCGTAGACCTCGCCAAAGAATTCGATGTGCCGCTCCACATTCACATTTCGGAGACCGCCTTCGAAGTGGAAAACATGCGCAAAGAACAGGGCATGCCCGTGGTGCCCTACGTAAAGAAGCTCGGCTTGTTCGAAGCCAAGGTCATCGCCGCACACTGTGTCCACATCGACAGCGGCGAGATCCGCACGTTGCAGCACGCCAATGCAGGCGTTTCGCACAACCCATCCTCGAATCTCAAACTCGCTTCGGGTTTTGCTCCCGTTGCCAAAATGCTTGAAGATGGATTGAACGTGGGCATCGGCACGGATGGTCCCGCCTCAAACAATGACCTCGACATGTTTGAAGAAGTGCGCCTCGCTTCTTTCGTCGCCAAGGCTGCTTCCAACGACCCGACCGTTCTCCCCGCCGCCACCGCGCTGACCATGGCAACCCGCCTTGGCGCCCGGGCGTTGCACATCGGCGATATTACCGGCTCCCTCGAAGTCGGCAAACGCGCCGACCTGATTCTCGTGGATACCAATCCGCTGCACAACACGCCACGCTTCAAACGCGACCCCATGGGCGCGTATGCCCAGTTGGTGTATGCCTCCAAATCCACCGATGTGACCGATGTAATGGTGAATGGTAAGTGGCTGATGCGCAACCACCAGTTACTGACCCTCAACGAAAAAGAACTCATCGACCAGGCCCGCGAACTCGCCGTAAAGATCGACGCCTTCCTGACCGAGCGCGAGCAGTCGGTACTTTCAAAACTCATCGCGCTTGGCGGCTCGCTGGAAGAGGAATCCTTCGAAGTGCAGGTAAAGGTCAAGGTCGAGCAACCCAGCCTCATCGTCCAGAATATGAAGCGCGGGGAGATCGAAGTCACAGCACACAAGCATTATCGTCAGTTCGATGAATACTTCCTGTTCGACGATCCCAATCAGGGACGGCTGCGCTTTAGAGAAGACAACCTGCTCAATGAAAAAGGTGACATTCTCAACACCCGCTCACGCCTGACTCTGCTCGGTGTGAAGCGCGAAGATGAAATGGAGCACAATGTGCTGCTCTCGCGCAGTCGCTTCCTCGCGCCAGCCACACAATCGCTGCGCTTCTACCGTGAATACTTCAAACCTGTCAAAGAAATTTCAGTGGAAAAGAACCGCCTGCGCTGGCATATCAAATACAAGAACACCGAATTCTTCATCAATCTCGATGAAATGAAAGAGCCCGCCATGGGAACCTTCCTCGAAGTAAAGAGCCGCACCTGGAGCCGAAAGGATGCCGACAACAAAGCAGCCCTCGTGCGCGAATTGCTCGAGCTGCTCGGCGTAGGCAGCGCTGAAACCGTGACGCAGGATTACATTGAGATACTAACCTCGTAAAAACCGAAAACAGACGATAGACCATTGACGATGGGCCATGGTCCATCGTCAATGGTCTTATACTTTAACCATGAAAACCTTTAGAAAAACTCTCGCTTTAGTTTTTGCCATTGCATTTGTGACCAGCGCTGTGCTGGCGGTCTTGCTCTTCAATCTCGACCGCCGCGCCTTTACTGCCGAAACCTATCAACGCGCCTTTGCGCGTGAAGATTTTTACAACCAACTCCCCCGCCTGATGGCGCAAGCCATCACCGCCTCCGGAACGGATACCAGCCAACTGCCGATCATAATGCAAGGCATGAGCACCGAGGCGTGGGAAGGGTTCATCCGCACCTTGTTACCGCCTGATGTTTTGAAAACCATGGGCGACGATGTATTGAATTCAACCTTTGCCTACCTCAACCGGCAAAGCGACTCCGTATCGCTCAACCTCGCCCCCGTCAAAACCAGCATGGTCAGCGAAAGCGGCACACAAGCCGTGCTTTCGCTGTTCGCCGCCTTGCCCAACTGCACCCTCGACCAGATCGCACAAATCACATTCGATCTACTTGCTGGCGGGCAGATCGAATTCTGCAACCCGCCCGCCGAACTTTTACCCATGCTTAAGCCGGTCATTCAAGGGCAGATGCAATTCGCCGCTTCAATGATCCCCGAGACACTCACCCTGGCGACCGCACCTTTACAAAATGACCCACGCGAAAAACTGGAAGCGGCGCGCCTCATCATGCGCCTGAGCCTGCTTCTACCCATCATGCTTTTGCTCACACTGACGGCTCTTGCCGTACGCTCACTGAGTGACTGGTTGAATTGGTGGGGCGTTTCGTTCTTGACCGCCGGGTTGATTATCTTTGTGCTTGGGATCATTGGCGCCCCAATTTTTCAATTAATTCTAGAAGGCATTCTCGCCAGGCAAATGGCGGGATATTTACCAAACTTCCTGCTCGATTTCACCGGAGATTTCGCCGCCGCCATGGTGCGGGCATTGCTTCTGCCCATCCTCTGGCAGGGGCTGGTGCTTTTGATTATTGGTGGTGGGATGGCGGGAGTTGGGTATTTTATGAAGAAGTAAAAAAGTGGATCAGATGTTAAGTCTGATCCACTTTTACTATATATCATTTTTAGAGTTTTTCTCAAAAATTATTCATATGCTTCATATACTCAAGATCATCAAAAAGAGAAGATATGTTATCCAGCATTTTCTCATCTTTTAATTCCTTTGCAATTGCAAATGCTTGAAGATAATATTGTTCAGCACCTTCAAAATCAAGAGTTACCTTCTCGATTGT
>JBAIYF010000028.1:0-1672 GCA_037916115.1 Anaerolineales bacterium | reverse complement strand
GAGATTCGCTATCAGACTAACGAATCAGTTCGTAGTGCTGATACAGCACACCCGTAGGAAGAGCCGCTGAGTCGATCAACTTCAGGCGCACAGACTTCCCATCTGGAAATAATTTCTTGCCGATGCCAAACACCAGCGGGTAGACGTGCAAATGGAATTCATCCACCAGATCATTTTCGATGAGGGTGTGCATGAGCACACTGCTGCCATCGGAGAGGATATTTTTGCCAGGTTGTTGCTTGAGTTTGCGAATTTCTTCAACGACGTTGCTGCTGATGATGGTGGAGTTGCTCCACGCCGCCGATGATGTGAGTGTGGTGGAGACGACATATTTTTTGACATTGCCAAAGGGGTTTTCTTCGGGCGGCAGGGGTTCAAAGGCGTTGCCGTGGATCTGCCAGGTTTTGCGCCCGAGCAAAAGTGTGTCGGCGTTTTCCATGGCTTGCGAAAAACGCATGCCGATGTCATCATGCCAAAAGGGAATGGTCCAGCCGCCGTGAGTGAAGCCGCCGTCGGTGTCTTCTTCCGCGCCGCCGGGGGCTTGGATGACGCCATCGAGAGAAATGAATTGATGTACGATCAGTTTTCGCATGAGAACTCCTATTGTGGACAAATCTTATCTCATTATAGAACATATTTTCTGATTTTCAAGTGGCAATCTTAAACAAAAACTCCGCCTTTGCAGACGGAGTTTTTTGCTCATCCTTTGAAGCGCGGATACGAACCCAGCACCCGCAACGTGACGGCGTACTCGCTCAGGTGGTCGAGCGCGCGTCGCACAGTTTCGTCCTGAGTGGAGCCGATCAGGTCGATGTAAAAAAGATACTCCCAAGGCTTGCCCTGCAACGGACGCGACTCGATCTTGGTCAGGTCGATATCGCGCAGCGCAAACACAGACATGGCTTTGAAGAGGGACCCGGGCACATTTTTGAGCGAAAACACGATGGAAGTCTTCGCCATGCCCCCAGCATGGGGGTCTTCCTTCGGGACAGTTGCCTCTCGTTGGACAGCGAGAAAACGCGTGAAGTTTTCCTGGTTGTCTTCGATGCCTTCTTCGAGAATTTCCATGCCGTAAATTTCCGCCGCCCGCCGCGAAGCGATCGCCGCCACATCCCGCGCACCAGACTCTTTGAGCATCTTCACACTGCCCGCTGTATCGTAGACTTGTTCGGGCTTGATGCCCAAGTTACGCAAATACGCCGCGCATTGTCCTAACGCCTGCGGATGGCTGATGGCTTTTTTGATGTCTTCCTTTTTCACGCCGGGGTTGGCGATCAAGCAATGCCGCACACGCAGGAAGTACTCACCCACAATGTGCAGGTCGTGCCGCAGGAGCAGGTCGTAATTTTGGTGAATACTGCCCGCCAGTGAATTTTCAATGGGAGCCAACAGCATGTCACTTTTGCCGCTGACGACCGAATCGAACATCATGTCGAATGACTCGCAGGGTACAGTCTCGACATCTTTGCCAAAATAATTGAAGACCGCCTGTTCAGAATACGCGCCGGGTTCGCCTTGGAAGGATACTTTCATAATGACTCCGTTTTGGGTTGAAGGTTGAAAGTTGAAGGTTACAGGTTACTAACTTGCAACCTGCAACCTTCAACCTGTAACTTTTACTGCCCTTCCGCCCACTCAATAATTTTCCTGAAGCCCGCTTCCACATCCGCAT
>JBAIYF010000027.1:0-7798 GCA_037916115.1 Anaerolineales bacterium | reverse complement strand
AAGCGGCTATGGCATTACAAATTGCAACAATAAAGGAAATGTTCGCAAAATCCAGATTGGAACATACTGTTGCAGAAGAAGCGTCAAAGGAGTTGATCGATCAGGGTCGGATCGTTCTGTTTGAAGAAACAGGCAGAGACGATGCACTCGCGGCGGCTTCTCCGCAATTTGAAAGCCTGCGAACCAGCGTCTTAAAATGGGTCGAAGGGTATCATTCGCAATATCCGTTGCGGCGGGGGATTCCGCGCGAGGAATTAAAAAGCAGGTTGAAACTGACTCCAAAGATCTTTAACGCCGTCCTGTCTTACTTGAGCCGTCGAAACATATTGCTTGAGCGGCGCGGAGCGGTATCCATGCCGGGACATGAGATTCGGTTCAATGGGGAGAATCAAGCAAAGGTCGAGGCATTGAGGCGCAGGTTTGCATCCAGCCCGTATGCCACGCCCAGCATCAAGGAATGTCACGCAGAGGCGGGCGAGGAAGTGGTCAATGCTTTGATCGAACTGGAAGAACTGATGCCCGTCTCGCAGGAGGTCATTTTTCGCAGGTCGGATTATGATGCGATGATCGAGATGGTCAGGGCCTCCATCCGAAAAAACGGTCAGGTGACGCTTGCCGAAGTGCGCGATATGCTCGGCACGACACGAAAGTATGTACAGGCATTGCTTGAACACATGGATGCGATCGGTGAAACCATGCGTGATGGCGACGCAAGAAAACTGCGGAAGTGAGCAAAAATGATGCAATGGTTTCGCAGCTTTTTTAAAGCGCCAACATTTGAAGACGAACAAAAAAATTACCAGGCGTATCTGTTGTACAACGTACTGCTTGGGCTGGTTGCCCTGCCTATCCCCTATGTTCTCTATACACTGGCTGCTTCCCCGGAGAACCTAAAAAGGGCGTTGTTTCAGAGCATCTCCGGGGAGGTGATCACATTCCTGTTGATCTATCTTTTGCAGCGCAGATATGTAAAGTTGGCGTCGATTTTGAATGTAGCCATGTTTTGGCTATTCTTCACCATATCCGCTACGACAGGTGTGGGTGTACAGGGCGAGTCGTATCTTTTAGGATATCCGCTTGTGATCATGTTCGCCGGGCTTCTATTGAGCAGCCGGGCTGCCTTGTTATTCACCGTCCTCTCCCTCCTTGCCGGTTATTTGATGACGGTTGGTGCCGTGACGGGGGTGATCTCCTCATCCAACAGTGCAAGAACGCCGATGCTCACTTGGAGCATCAGTATTGCCTTTTTCATCATGGGGGTGCTGATCCAGCATCTTTCCGCAAAAACGATCCGAAAAGCGCTTATGCGCGAAAAGGAAAAGGAAGAACGATACCGGCTGATCTCGGATGTCAGTACGGATTATGTCTTTGAAAGCAAGGTGAATGAACAGGGACTCGCAGAAACGGTCTGGATTTCGGGTGCATTTGAAAAAATGACAGGGTATACCCCCGAAGAGTATTTTGCCGCCGGGGGGTGGTACGCTCACATCCATAAAGATGACATCGAGCAGGATACGGAAGACATGGAAAGGCTGCTAAAAAAACAGTCGGTCCTTGGCTCAGAGATACGAACCTTTACAAAGGATGGGAAACTCCGCTGGGAACGCATATTTGCACACCCGATCTGGGATGAGAAGCAAAATCGTCTTGTTGGTATCTTGGGTGCCGTTCAAGACATCACCGAAAGAAAAGAAGCGGAAAGAAAATTACAGGAGATCCTTTCTCAGCAGGAAGCCATTCTTAATAACATTCCCGACATGGCATGGCTCAAGGACCTTGAAAGCAGATATATTGCGGTCAATGAACAGTTTTTACAGATAAGCGGTTTAAGCAAAAAGGATGTCATCGGTAAAACCGATGCAGACATCTGGGAAAAACCATTTGCAGATATTTACCACCAGGATGATCTGGGTGTGATCAAAAGCGGCAAACGCAAAACCGTTGAAGAAATTCAACGCGATGGGAAAGGCAATGAATATTGGGTAGAAACCACCAAAACACCAATATTCAATGAACATGGCACAGTGATTGGCACAGCCGGTATTGCCCGGGACATCAGCGAGAGGAAGCACGCTGAAATGGAACGCGAGCAATTAATCACCGAACTTGCCGCCAAAAATGCAGAACTTGAGCGTTTTACCTATACCGTATCGCATGACCTCAAATCACCATTAGTGACGATCACAGGCTTTTTGGGATACCTTGAACGGGCTGCCCAAACCGGAAAAATGGAAAACTTTGAACGGGACATTAACCGCATACGCCAGGCAGCAGAAAAAATGCAAACCCTGTTGAACGACCTGCTTAATCTCTCCCGCATTGGACGCATTGCCAACGAACCCACAGAGGAGGATTTTGGATCGATCGTCCGTGATGCGCTTGCCAATCTCAATGGTCCAATCACCGCAGGGAATGTCAAGGTGGAGTTTATGGAGGAGGGGCATAAAGTGTACGGGGACCGTGTCCGCCTGGTGGAAGTCTTGCAAAACCTGATCGAAAACGCCGTCAAATTCATGGGCGACCAGCCCCACCCAACCGTCACCATTGGCTCAACCAAAGATGAAGAAGACACCATCGTCTTTTTTGTAAAAGATAACGGCATTGGCATTGAACAGCCCTATCAGGAACGAATTTTCGGCTTGTTCAATAAACTGGATACATCCACAGAAGGCACCGGCATCGGGCTCACACTGGTGAAGCGCATTATTGAAGTTCATCACGGAAGCATTTGGCTTCAGTCCGAACCCGGGCAGGGCAGCACTTTCTATTTCACTTTGCCAACCACCAAAAATTAAGGACAACCCCATGTGCGGACGTTTCACTCTGACCGTTGACCCCTCCGAAATATCAGATACTTTTGGGAACTACGATTTCCCAACCCAATTTGCACCCCGCTTCAATATCGCCCCCACCCAACCTGTACTCGCCATTCCCAACAACGCAAAACGCAAAGCTGATTTTTTTATTTGGGGATTAATTCCATCGTGGGCAAAAGACCCATCCATAGGCAACAAACTCATCAATGCCCGCGGCGAGACCCTCGCAGAGAAGCCATCCTTCCGCGGCAGTTTCAAATACAAACGCTGCCTCATCCTCGCAGACGGTTTCTACGAGTGGAAGTCGCAGCCCGGCACAAAAACAAAAACGCCCTACTTCATCCACATGAAAGACCGAAAACCATTTGCCTTTGCCGGGTTGTGGGATGAATGGCAATCGCCCGACGGGGGCGCAGTCCGCACCTGCACTATCATCACGACCGAGCCGAACGAATTAATGTCCACCCTTCACAACCGCATGCCGGTGATCGTATCGCCAAAGGATTATGACCAATGGCTGGACCCTGCGCCTCAGACTCCCGATAAACTGCTTCACCTCATTAAACCTTTCCCCGCCGACAACATGTCCGCACACCCGGTCTCCACCCTCGTCAACAAACCGGGGAATGACCGCCCCGAATGCATTGTGCCTGCTTCATAAAAATGGCAAACATCAAACACTGGCTCACCGACCACTTCCCCGCCCTCGCTTCTCGCGATTACATCCTCTTTCTCTCAGGTCAATTTATTTCCGTGATCGGCACATGGATGCAAGCCACGGCGCTTCCATACCTTGCCTACCGTATTTCGGGTCGCCCCATGGACCTGGGCTTGATCGGCTTCGCCCAGACCCTCCCCACGCTTTTGTTTGCCCTACCCGCCGGAGTACTGGTTGAGCGCTGGGATAAACGCAAAGCCGTCATCTTTTTCCAGACCATCATGTCCATTCAAGCCTTCGGGCTGACGTACCTCGCCTTCACCGGCAGGATGGAGATCTGGCATATTCTATTATTAGGGTTCATCTACGGCGCCGCAACCTCGGTGGAAGTGACAGCCCGACAGGCAATGTTGATCGAGCTGGCTGGCAAGGATGCGCTGCCCAGCGCCATCGCCCTGCAAACCACTGCATTCAACCTCGGGCGGGTGCTCGGTCCGCTGTGCGCTGCAGGGTTGATTGCACTCACAGGCAGCGAGGGAACGGTTTTCCTTGTGAATGGTGTCAGTTATATTTTTGTCATCATCGGGTTGTTCATTGCCCGCACCCGCTTCAAAGTGGAAAAAGAGGTGGATTCGTCTTTGGGGATGCGCGGCGAATTCAAAGAGGGTTTGCAATACATCCGCTCGAGTTCGGTGGTCTTATCCACCATACTCATGTCTACATTGCTGGGCTTTTTTGGCATCCCGCTTATTCAGCAAATCCCCGCCGTTGCGCGCGATATTCTCCAGCCGATCCTGACCTCAGAAGCAATGATCGCCGCCCGCACCAGTAATTTATACACTGCTCAAGGCATTGGCGCATTGACGGCTGCGCTCATGATGGCGTATTACGCCTCGACAAACAAGAGTTCCACACTTTTCTGGGGACAGCTGCTTTTTGTCATTCCTGTGATCGCGCTAGGTTTCACTGTAAATGCTTCGCTTGCCTTTTTTCTCCTCATGTTTATCGGCTGGGGAACCGTCGTCCAGTTGATTTCCATGAACATCATGATCCAGGTACGCGTACCAAACGAATTGCGCGGACGAGTGTTCAGCGTGTATTTTTGGGGGCTGCAGGGCGTGGCACCTTTCGGGAGCATTCTGATTGGCTGGATCGCCCAAAATTGGAACGTTCAAACCGCCATTATCACTGGGGGCAGTGCCTGCCTCGCTGGGATAGCCCTTGTGAGACTTTTCTATTATCGCAGTGAACAAGCCAGTATTAAGACTGGATAAGGGTTTAAACCTCCAACTTGACTGTGATTTTTTTGCCATGTTATGATGAAACCCATGCAAAACAGATTTCAGGAAGACTCAAACTCTGAAAGTCAGTCCGGGCAGCAACCCGTTTCTGCGCCACGCCGCCCGTCCATATTCTCACGGTTCACGAATACCCTGCTGAATATGGGTTTGGGCGAACCGCTGATAAAAATCGGCGCAAATCTTTTC
Organism: Anaerolineales bacterium; assembly: GCA_037916115.1. GTDB lineage: Bacteria > Chloroflexota > Anaerolineae > Anaerolineales > Villigracilaceae > Villigracilis. The sequence goes on along the minus strand of JBAIYF010000027.1, from coordinate 2,837 downwards.
TCGGTGGTCGCAATCGTGTTAGTTGTGTTCCTGGCGCGGACGTTCTATCAACGGGCTGAAGAAACACCTAATGGGGCGAATCAGTCCACAGGTCCAGCAGAAGAGGCGGTGCAGGTTAATTCGATCCCCGCGTCTGTGCAACCTGCCATCGAAGGCATCAGCCGCACGGCACAACTCCGCACCACCATCCCCAGCCGCCCGCGCGAAGAACTTTCCACATATGTCGTTCAGGATGGCGATACGGTTTTTGGTATTGCAGAAAAATTTGGCTTGCAACCACAGACGATCTTGTGGGGTAATTACAACATCTTGCTCGACGACCCGCATTCGCTCAAGCCTGGGCAGGAATTGGTGATCCTGCCGGTGGATGGCGTCTATTGGGAATGGCTGGGCGGCATTCCATTCGGTGAGTGGGCAAAATTTTATGGAGTGAACGCTGCAGATATCATTGAATATCCGGGCAACAAGATAGACCCAACCACCGTTGGAGATTATGAGAACGCAAATATCAAGACCGGCACGTGGTTGATCATTCCGAACGGAAAACGCGAATTTGTCAGTTGGAGTGCCCCGCTTGGTGTGACTCGTGAAAACCCCGCTTCGGCACGCGTACTTGGGGCAGGTGCCTGTGACCCAGTCAGTGGCGGCGCTGTAGGTTACGGCTCGTTCATCTACCCAACCAACAAGCATTATCTCTCCGGCTTCGATTGGTCGCCCAAAACCAACCATAATGGTTTGGACTTTGCCGGAAACGAAGGCGAGGCGGTGTACGCTTCAGATGCAGGCGTGATCGTATATGCAGGCTGGAACGATTACGGCTATGGCAATATGATCATGGTCGATCATGGCAATGGCTTCCAGTCGTTGTATGCCCACCTGAGCGCTTTGAACGTGGGTTGTGGTCAAAGTGTTGGGCAGGGTGAGGTGATTGGCGCTGTCGGCTCTACAGGGCGTTCATCGGGTCCGCATTTGCATTTTGAGATCATGGCGGGTGTGAAGGTCAACCCGTGGGATTATTTGCCCCCACCCTAAAATAACCAAGGGACCTCCAAAATTGGAGGTCTCTTTTATTATTGCAGTTGCTCGCAGCCTGTTGACAACGCCCCCGAAATTCGCTAAACTATACGCAAGAGACTATACTACACGCAAGGGTAAGCCCATGACAAAAAATACTGCATCTGCCCATATCAGCGCTAAAACGCTGTTACCTGCCGCCATCAACGGCTGGGAAATGTTCCTGCTTGATCAGGGACGTTCCCCCAACACCGTCAAAGCCTTTCTTTCTGATGTGCGTCTATTGACCCAGTTCCTGCCGCCGGATCAGTCCATTGGCGGTACCACCACCGATGATCTCAATCGCTTCTTTGATTGGATGGAGAAAGGGCGTGGTATTCCCTGTAGTCCCAAAACTCTCTCGCGCCGCATCACGTCGGTCAAGTCGTTCTTCCGCTGGCTGCATCAGTATGGCGTACTCACCATTGACCCTGCAGAGAAGGTTGTGCAGCGCTCGGCCATCAGCCCGCTGCCACAGGTATTGACCAACGAGGAATATGAAGCCGTGCTGCTGGCAGCAGACCGTCACCGCCGCAAGGAAAAAGCTGATGCCCGCCCCTATACATTGGTAGCCCTTCTGTTCGAAACCGCAATTAAGAAAAGCGAATGCCTCGGCATCCATGTAAATCATATTGAATTGGATGGCAAGAATGGACCCTTTCTCTTTGTGCGCTATGCCAGCCCCGCCAACCGTTACAAAGAACGTAAGATCGAGTTGACGGAAGACTGGGTTGCCGCCTACAACGAATATCTCGCCCAATACCAGCCGGTAGACCAAGCCTTCCCCTGGTCGCCGCGCAGGCTTGAATATCTGCTCGAAGATATTGGCAATGAAGCCGGGCTGGATAAACATCTCTCCTTCGATATGTGCCGTTGGACAAGCGCCCTGCGCGATTATCAAGACGGCATCGAACCAGATCGCATCCGTCAGAAACTTGGGGTTTCCAAGATCCAATGGCGGGAACTGTTCATTAAAATCAAACAATTGAATGGCGAAGCCAAATAGAAAAAAGCCCCAGTCTTTATGGACTGGGGCTTTTTCTATTCTTCTTTTTGAGGCGGAGCCTGTACCGAGAAATAAAGTACCTGTTTGGTGGTTTCCTTGATGCGGTGACGGTGCGCCGGACGAAACCCCGGGATCCACACGATCTCGTCGCCTACGCACAATAGGGGCCAATGGTCTCTGGCACGCTGGGACAGCTTTTCATTGACAAAAAAGTCTGAAAGTTTTTGTGAATGCCCATCCATGCCAAGCGGGGAAAAGAGATCGCCAGGATGCCTTGCCCGCACAATAAATTCCTCTGGCAACTCCTCAGCATCCAACCAGACCTGAAACGGGTCTTCGTTCTCACGGGCTTGCTCCAATGCCAGATTAGTATGACGCCAGATTTCGCAACTCATTTTCCATTTACCAGAAAGACCAATCTCCCCGCCCAGTTTTATGGTTATGGGTGTCTCGCCAGGTAATTGGGGCCAGCGATCGGCTGGGAGAGACGCATTGGGAGCGAGGATATGAAGCAGGTCACCATCGCGATACATGTGCAGACCTGCTTTCAGGTCCAGCCGCGGAGTTGTCCCATTGGCAGTGATAAAGTTGGATGCGTTCTTTAGGGTTTGATAGTTAACATCCACACCCGGGTGGAGATACTGCATGGCATGTTTGATCAGGTTCCGGCGGAGTCCGAGCGGAAGCTCCGACAAGAGAGCATAGTCAAAGGTCACGATTCTGTCATCGGCGGAGATCACCACTTCACCCCAGGCATGTTCAAGGGTGTCCATGATAA
>JBAIYF010000026.1:0-3118 GCA_037916115.1 Anaerolineales bacterium | reverse complement strand
AAGTTCGTTTGCGGCACTCGCCCATAGGGCTATGGATACGCCTACGAGCGCCATAGGCGACTTAAGAACAGAGCGTATGCCTTCGCCTGAGCCTGAAGTGGGAACATGATGAGGATCATCTTTGGGTATAACACGCCATATGACGAAGAAGGCGATCAGTCCAAGTACGGTGAAAAGTGGAAAAGGCGCAGACCAGCTGAATCTGTCGATCAAATAGCCTGCGATCGGGACTCCGGCAATAAATGCCATGGACCATGCCACTTCTGTAACCGCCAGGGCTGTGCCTCGTTGATGATATGGGACACGGTCGCCGAAGTAGGCTTGCATGGAGGGGTCGAAGATGTATTTGCCGATCATTGCCAGACTTAGGGCGATAACCAGTGCCCAAAAAGTTGGGAAGATGGCGACGATTCCGATGCCTACCGTGAAAATACCTAGTCCCATCAGCATGCCAAAACGCCTGCCGCGGCGGTCTGCAATGGGACCAAGGAGCGGGCTGGTGGCTCCGAGCAGGGAACGGGCGGTCATTAGCAGGGACATGGTGGAAATATCCACGCCGAGGCTGCGGGCGAAGATCGGCAAAAAAGGATACACCATCCTGTGTACTGAATTCAGGATGGTGCGAATGAACATGAAGCCGATAAGTTGAAAGCGTAGTCTCACGGTTTGGGCGCCGTATCAGGTTTGAGGTCCAGCAGGAAGCGGGTGAGGAAGAACGCCGCCAGCCAGGTGAGCGCGATCATGGCTATGAAGAATCCGATGATGGTGTAATTCCCTGAATTAAAGATGGGGGATGGTGGCGGGTGCATGATGTTTTCTGCCTGTGCAAAGATGACCCGCAGGGCGATGATGTAAAGGATGTTGCCAAAGGAGGTAAGCCAGGGAATGTTGAACACCCATAGCCCGAGTTGCAGGAGCACGCCGGTGATGGCAAAGATCATGGCGAGACGGAAGCGCGGCTCGGCGAGGAAGAGACCGTTCCAGTTGGCTTGCATGGCGAGCAGGGAGAGGGGCAGGTAGGTGACCCAGAAGATGATGCCGGTACGACCAAGTGCGGCGCTCCAGGTGTGGAAAAGGTCACGTTTGAGGATCAGCCCCAAAAGTCCGGCGAGAGCCGCAAAAATGAATGCGATCTCTGCTGTGAGTACCCAGGCTCCGTGCAGGTAAACGAGTCGGACGTTCGATCCGAGGGATTGTTCTTCGGGACCAAAGAGCGCAAGGATGGCGATCAAAATGACCGCGATTAAAAAGTAAACGAGTGGTGATTTGATGTTTTTCATGATGTTGATTTTAACATTGTGATGTGTGTTTTGTTACGCATCATGCTGAAAAGCGGAGGAAAATCAGGCGGGTTTGGGATAAAATCCACCCTTGCGGGTTGCCGCAAAAAGTGAAAGGTCGTTTTGATATGGAATTTTGGCCGGTTATTGTAATTGTTCTGCAGTTGATCTTTTTGGAAGGGATCCTATCCATAGATAATGCTGCTGTAATTGGGGCACTGGTTTCGCCTTTGCCAAACGATAAAGAAGTTCCCTGGCCCGGGCGTTTGGCGGGTCTTGGAAAATTATTGCATCCCTTCCTGGGATTTCAACGTATGGCTGCCTTGCGTGTCGGTTTATTGGGCGCTTATGTTGGACGCGGTGCAATGCTCTTTTTTACGAGTTTTCTTATTCATAATTCGTGGATCAAACTGGTTGGCGCGGCGTATTTGATCCATTTGGCGTTTGATAATTTGGAAGATATGACCGGTGGTTTGGAAGATGGCGGTGAAGTTTCGCCGATCGCTGTGCGGTCATTTTGGTCCACTGTGTTGACGGTGGAGATCATGGACCTGGTCTTTAGTATTGATAATGTGGTGGCTGCAGTTTCACTTTCAGAAACATTATGGGTGGTGATGCTGGGTGTTGGGATCGGTATTTTGACAATGCGTTATGCCGCTGGTATTTTTAGCTATGCCGTGGAAAAAGAGCCGATCTTGAAACAAGCAGCGTATATCCTTGTTTTGAACATTGGTGTGGAATTGATCCTCTCGCAAGTGTGGAAGATCGAAATTCCTGATCTGTTACGGTTTGGTATTTCGGTTGCGACGATCTTGCTGGCTTTGGCGTATGCTCACATCCCATTCTTGCAGCGTTTTCGTTTTGTGCTGCTTTGGTTGGCGCAGGGAATTGGGATCATTAACCAACTGGTGGATTGGCTCTTTCTACCGATCAAGGGATTTTTTAGTTTCATTGCCGGTCTTTTTGTGAACCTCTCACGTCCACAAGCTGCTGAGTGAATGGCTTTTTCAAGAACAAAGAGGATGGGCAAAAGCCCATCCTCTTTGTTCTTAGGGAGTGAGTTTTTTTTCCATCCAAACCAGATGGGTTGTCCCTAAATGCGGAATTGGCAACCCGGTAATGTGGTAGCCGTATCTTTCAAAAAAAGCGGTTGCGGTCACTCGTGCCATTGCGCCCAGGGTTGTAAAGCCGCGTTCACGGGCGCGTGCTTCAACGGTTTCGACCAGAAATTTGCCTATCCCTTTGTGCTGGTACTCCGTGGCAACAGCCAGATGAGATACCTGCCCCACTCCGTTTTCTTTTTCAAATAACTTGATAACGCCCAATATTTCCCCACTCTTTTCGTCCACCGCCATGAAATGTTCACTAATGGCTTCAAAATCGTCCTTTTCCGTGCCCTTGGGGTGACCCCATGGTTCGCGCAATATCTTGTAACGCAGCGCGTAATATGCTTTAAACTCCTCCCGGTTTTTGGGCGTTTTTATAACGGGCATGGTCCCTCCAAGACTACTGCATTCAGGTGTAATTTCATTATACTGCTGCATGTTGATAAACACCTGCCCAACAGAACTGTAGAAACTTTTCCTTGACATTGACTTTTGCACTGGAGTACACTACTTAATGGTTGGGGAGTAGCCGCCTGTTCCCCACAGGATGAGTCATCGTCATACCATTGGTTCCAAGCCATCGGTGACTCGTGCGCGGATTGCGCTGGCAAGACCACCACGATAGAACGTGGTGGCTTTTTTATCTTTCAGTCAGGAGCCCATACATGGCAATAGGAAAACAGGCAGGTGCCTCTTCAGATACAGCCTGGCATGCGTTGGAAGCAGAACAGG
>JBAIYF010000025.1:0-6919 GCA_037916115.1 Anaerolineales bacterium | reverse complement strand
TTCGGGCATTCGCAACATCTGGCTGTTGATCTGTGCCGCGCCGGTGGGTGTGGCAGTTTTAGCGATCTTCACCATGTTCACCATGTATGTGCGGTTCGGCAAACCGCTCGGCGATCTATTCAACGCCATTGATTCAGTCGCGGAGGGGAATCTCTCGGTGCGGGTCAGCGAGAACAAGTCCGATATGTTCAGCGAGTTGATCAAGCGTTTCAATAAAATGCTTGAAGAACTCGAACGTGCCGAACAGCAGCGCCGCAATCTCACCGCCGATATCGCTCACGAACTGCGCACGCCGCTGCACATCATTCAAGGCAACCTCGAAGGCGTGCTGGATGGAGTCTACGAAGCGACGCCGGAACATATCAACAACACATTGGATGAGACCAAACTGCTGGCGCGATTGGTGGACGATCTACAAACGCTCTCGCTCGCCGAAACGGGACAACTTCCGCTTCACCCTACCCGCTTCCTGCTTGCCGACCTGATACAGGATCTCACTTCGAGCTTTTCCGCCCAAGCCAAATCCCAAGGCGTGGACTTGTCCTCTCACATTGCCGACCCCACTCAAGAAATCAACGCAGATTACGACCGGCTTAATCAGGTACTCTCCAACCTTGTGTCGAACGCTTTGCGGCACACGCCTTCGGGTGGGAGAATTTCCATCGAAGCAGAATCCATTCAAGGTCCAGAAAGAAGCGTGCGGATCAAGGTAAAGGATTCCGGTGTGGGAATCGCATCCGAAAACTTGCCCTTCATCTTTGACCGTTTCTGGCGCGGAGATAAATCGCGCACTCAGCGCAGCAATAGCGGGCTGGGTCTGGCGATATCCAAGCAATTGATCCTTGCGCACAAGGGGACGATCGAAGTGGAAAGCGAAGTTGGCAAGGGGACGATGTTTGTGATTGAACTGTAGTGTAGTGCGTCGCACCAAAATTAATGAGACGAGTCCTCAGTTTAGATGAATCTTCTTAAGTAGATTCATCCACCCGTTTGGTGCGACGCACCCCGCACTGTTTACGGTAGAATTGCCGCCACATGGAAGTTTCAGACAAACTACAAGGCATCCTTGCTACCCTGCCCACCAAGCCGGGCTGTTATCTATACCGCAATGCCGAGGGGACGATCATTTACGTTGGCAAAGCGATCAATTTGAAGAACCGTGTACGGAGCTATTTCCACGCCGATTCGAGTCACGATAACAAGACCCGCCGCCTGGTGCGCGACATTGCCGATATTGAATGGATCGTCGTCGGATCAGAACTCGAGGCACTCATCCTTGAGATGAACCTCATCAAGAAGCATCGCCCGAAGTACAACATCCGCTTGAAGGATGATAAGCGTTATCCCTACATCAAAGTTCATTGGCATGAGCCTTTCCCAAAAGTGACCGTCACCCGCCAAATGGAAGAGGATGGGGCGCGCTATTTTGGTCCGTACACGTCGGCGTGGGCAGTGTATCAAACGCTCGAAGTATTGCGAAAGATTTTCCCGTACCTCACTTGTGACCGTGAGATCACAGGCAATGATCCGCGCGCTTGTTTGTATTACGATATTAAGTTATGTTCCGCGCCGTGCATTGGGGCGGTTTCGAAAGACGGCTACCGCCAAATGATCTCTGACCTGATGGAATTCCTCAGCGGACACAGCGAGCCCATCGTCCAGCGCGTGCAGGCAGATATGCTCAAAGCGTCGGAAGAGATGCGTTTTGAAAAAGCCGCCGCTCTGCGCGACCAGTTAAAGGCGATGCAATCCATTATTGAACGGCAGAAGATCGTCTTCGGGGCTGATTACGCGGATTCGGATGTGATCGCGATGGCGCGCGAAGACGGGGAAGCCTGTGTGCAGATCTTCTTCATCCGCGGCGGCAAGTTGATCGGACGCGAGTACTTCATCCTCGAAGGGACCGAAGACACCACCGACAACCAGGTGATGGAGGAATTCGTCAAGCAGTTCTACACTGAGGCGGCGAACATCCCCGAACAGGTGATGCTGCCACAGGAGATCGAGGAGCGTATTATCATCTCGCAATGGCTGCGATCGAAGCGCGGCGGTGAGAAGGTGGAATTACTGGTTCCGAAGGAAGGTCAGCCAAGGGATCTGGTGCAAATGGCTTCGGAAAACGCCACCGAAACCTTGCAAGCCCTACGCGCGCAATGGCAGGCAGATGCCCACCGGCAGGAACAAGCCCTTTCTGATCTGCAAACCTATTTGAATTTACCCGCACCGCCAAACCGAATAGAATGTTATGACGTCAGTCACACTCAGGGTGTGGCAACCGTCGGTGCGATGGTTGTTTTTGAGCAGGGCGTACCGTCGAAAGGCTTGTACCGCCGGTTCAATATTGAGTCCACGAGTATTGGGGCGCCCGATGATTTTGCCTCGATGGAAGAGATGCTCACCCGTCGCTTCCGGCGTTGGAAAGGCTCACAGGAAAAGGAATCAGAGGTCGGGTCCAAAAAAGATGCGTCCTTTTCCTTCCTGCCAGACCTGATCATCATTGACGGTGGTAAAGGTCAGTTGGGCAGGGTCGTCAAAGTGATGGAAGAATTCGGTTTGATGGGCGTTGTGCCGGTGGTGGGTCTCGCGAAGCAGGAGGAGGAAATTTTCTTCCCGCACAAGAGTGAGCCGCTGCTGCTCCCCCGCCACTCGCAGGGGCTGTACCTCGTGCAGCGCATCCGCGACGAGGCGCACCGCTTCGGGATCACGGCGCATCGCAAAAAACGGACGAAGCTGGGGCTGGCTTCTCAGTTGGATTCGATCCCTGGAATTGGTCCCAACCGCAGAAAGGCGCTCTTGAAACATTTCGGTTCACTGGATAAGATAAAAGAAGCAAGCATTGAAGACATTATGGCTGTAAAAGGCATGAATGAAACTGCCGCCAAAAATGTGAAGGCGAGTTTGGAATGAAAGAAGTTTGGGTTGTAGACGACGACGAAGAGATGGCACGCGCGGTGAGTCTGATGCTGAAACTGTTGGACTGTCACCCCACGCACTTTCTGGGTCCGCGCCCGGCAGCGCAGGCGCTGCTGGCAGGCAGGCGCCCCGATCTGATGGTGCTGGATATCAATATGCCCGAAGTGACGGGACTGGACATGCTCGAGTTCCTGCGTCGCCGCCCAGAGTGGAAAAAACTGCCGGTCATCATGCTTTCCTCCGAAGCAGCCGATGTGATGGTGGATAAAGCCATGAGGCTCGGCGCGAACGGATATGTGATGAAACCTGTTACAATCGAGGAACTTGAAAAGGCAATGTCACAAGCCTTTTATAACTCCCTATAAAAGTGAGAAGATTGAAATGGCTGGAAAAAGCACCAAAAAACAGAAGACAGTCCGCACCGAAGAAGAAGCGATTGCCCGCAGGCAGAAGATCTCACAGATTCTTTTTGCCATGCTGGCTATATTCGTCATTCTTTCGATGGTCGTTTCTGCCTTCGCAACCTACTAGCGTCTCTTAACCGTCCGTCCCCTTGCGCGGCGCCTCTCCCCGGTGCCGCGCTTTCTTGTGCAAATTTAAGTAAGGTGACATACTGTGTCGCCCTACCCACCTTGAGGAACCATGCTCGATAAATTACAAGCCATTGAAGAACGATTTGAACAACTGGGGCAGGAACTGCTCGTGGTCGGCACCGATTACAAACGTGCCGCCGAGATCAGCAAGGAGCGTACCAGCCTTGAACCATTGATGGAAAAAGCAAAGGAATACCGCCAGGCAGTCAAAAGTCTGGAGGAAGCCAAGGAAATCATTATCAACGAAAATGATGCTGAACTGGTTGCCCTTGCCAAGGCGGATGTCTCTGATCTTGAACCCAAGATCGAGGAACTTGAGAAAGAGATCAAAAACTTGCTCGTGCCCAAAGACCCGCGTGACGACAAGAACGTCATCGTGGAAATCCGCGCGGGCGCAGGCGGCGATGAAGCCGCGATCTTTGCTGCCGACCTCTTCCGCATGTATACCCGCTATGCAGACGAAAAGAAATGGAAGACCGAGGTCATGTCTGAAAACGCCATCGGTGTAGGCGGATACAAAGAAGTCATCTTTGAGGTGAAGGGCAAAGGCGCATTCTCGAAGCTCAAATACGAGTCGGGTGTTCATCGCGTGCAGCGCGTGCCTGCCACCGAGTCGCAGGGACGCATCCACACCTCCACGGCTACAGTTATTGTGATGGCAGAAGTGGACGAAGTTGAAGTGGACATCCCCGAAAGTGACATCGAGATCGAAGTCTATCGCTCATCCGGCGCGGGTGGTCAGAACGTGCAGAAGAACTCCACGGCGGTGCGCCTGTATCACAAGCCCACCGGCATGATCGTCACCTGTCAGGACGAACGCTCGCAGCTGCAGAACAAACTGCGCGCCCTCTCCATTTTGCGCGCACGCCTCTACGAGATCGAAGAAGCCAAGCGGCAGGCGGAACTCGAAGCCGACCGCCGTTCGCAGGTTGGCTCAGGTGACCGATCCGAGAAGATACGCACCTACAACTACCCGCAGAGCCGCGTCACCGATCACCGTATTGGATTGTCCAACTACAATCTCTCCGGTGTGATGGACGGCGACATCGATGGCTTCATCGACGAGCTCACCACCCGCGACCAGGCAGGCAAACTTGCCGCCAGCGGTGTGGAAGACGACGAATAAACTAAATAAAACAGGCTGGAGCAACCAGCCTGTTTTCAGTTCTACAGTACTATTTCTTTTATCCTTGTAGAACATATAATGGGCTGACATGAAAAATTATCAACTTCCCCTGCGTATCCTTGCTGTTCTTATTGTGGCATTCATCGCCTGGACTCTCCGCGCCCGTGCCGTGGATAAACTCTCCATCGACTACGACGAAGATGATTACACCCGCGCCGGTCAGGAATATGCGCATCTCATCCGAACCTCGGACTGGTCCGGCTTTCTGGAAACGAACTACCGCCCCGAACATCCACCACTGGCGAAGATCGTCATCGGCGTGAGCTTTCTCAGCGTACCAGAAGAAGAACTCCTCGCTGACCGTCCCACTACAGCCGAACCGAATAAGTACATCCCGCGTCCGCTTGTGAATGCCGGGCGCACGATCAATGCCTTTCTCGGCTGGCTGACCGTGTTGCTGCTCGCCATCGTTAATCCGCTGGCAGGGCTGGCACTTGCCACGCACACCTTCACCATCAAATACGTCTCACAGATCATGCTCGAAGCCCTGCCCGCGCTGACCAGTTTTGGCATGGCGCTGGCGTACCTGCAATTCAAAAAAACGCGTAAGACCGGCTGGCTGGTCACCTCGGCGGTGCTGCTGGGACTCACCGCCGCCTCGAAATATCTTTACTGCGTGGTCGGTATCGCCATCCTCATCGACTGGTTCCTGACCGCACGTGAACGGGATGAAGTCAAGCCGTTTTTCAAGCAAGCCTTGCTTTGGGGTGTTTTAGGGGTGGTCATCTTCTTCGCGGCGAACCCGTTCCTCTGGGCAGATCCAGTTCAAAGACTGCGTGAGTCGGTCTTTTATCATGCCGGGTATTCAACGGGTGCTGAAGAGGTTAAAAATGCCGGCTTCCCCGTCTGGCAGGTCTTCAACTGGCTGGTGTTCTCCCCTTCTGCATGGCATCCCGATGTATTTGTATTTTCGCCTGATTTTCTCATTGCCATCTTTGCCGTATTCGGTCTTTCGGCGTTGTGGAAAAAAGAACGGCTCTATATCCTCTGGCTGGGCGTTGCGATCCTCTTCTTGCTGTTCTGGCCCACCAAGTGGCCCCAATATATTTTGACCTTCACCGTGCCGCTCTCACTCGCCGCCGCCGAAGGGCTGACACAAATTTGGCAAGGCGTTGTGGATGCGTGGAAAACGCGCCGAGCACCATACAACAAAAAAGAATCTCGCCAAGCCATTCCCTGGTTGGTACCGGGGCTGCTCGCCTTCATCCTGCTGACCCTGCTGCCCTTCCTGTTCCAACTCGGCGTTTCGATCACAGACTTCAACAGCCGCTCGATTCGAGACGGCTTTCAAGGCGGTATCTGGCGCGAGGTCAGCGGCGGGTTGACGGGGCAGATCGAGCCGATCGAATCAGAATTTCCCGCCAGCGGCAATGAAGTGCAATACACTGGCTTTTCCGGCTACCTGCCTATCTTCGAATTCATCACCTCGCAGGGAATCTTTGTATTCAACATTTTATGGATGGTGGTATCCACCGGAATGCAAGTGCTGCTCGGTTTTGGGCTTGCCATTCTGCTTAACCAACGCGGCGTGAAATTGGGCAAGTTCTGGCAGGCGCTGTTCATCCTGCCGTGGGCCATCCCTGAATTCATTGGCGCGTTGTTGTGGCTCAACATTTTCGTGCCCGGCATTGGCTGGCTCAGCCTTGCCGCCGACAAATACGGCGAGGCGTTTCCGCTGCAATTCCTGATCGGGTGGGAACAATCGCCAAGCATGTGGTTCTTCGTCTTTCTCATCCCTGCTGTCTGGTATGGCTTTCCGCTCATTCTGCTGGCGACCAATGCCGGTTTGAAGACCATTCCGAAGGAAGTGCTCGAAGCCGCCTCGCTCGACGGTGCGGATAGTTTCCAAACACTGCGCCACATGACCATTCCGCTGCTCATGCCTATGATGCTGCCCGCCATCATCATCCGCGGTATTTATGCGTTTAACCAGTTCTATCTCTTTCAGGCGTTCTTCTTCACACGCAGCACCCTCGCCACGCTTTCTTACAACCTCTTCAACCCCAACAGCGGATTTGGCGGCGTGCCCGGCGGGCAGTTCGCCACCTCCGCCATCATCAACATCATCACCGTCATCATTCTGATCGTGCTGGTGGCGCAGTTCAACCGCCAAACACAATCCCGCGAGGAGTTCCGCAATGCGTAAAATTTCCCTCCCCCGCCAGATCGCAACCCAGCTTATCTTTATACTGGTCGCACTCTTCATCCTCATCCCGGTCTGGAGCAC
>JBAIYF010000024.1:0-2031 GCA_037916115.1 Anaerolineales bacterium | reverse complement strand
CGCCGATGGCGAGTTTGAAATATGGCTTCCACGTTTCAGGGATGCGCTCCGAGAAGGTGATCAAATCATACGGACCGAACATATCGCAGGAGGCTTTCCACAATTCGGGGTGCATACCGGCTTGCATCAGGGTCATATAGCCGCCGTAAGAACGTCCGACGACTGCGGCGCGAGAGACATCCAACCGCTTATCGTTCGGCAACACCTTGGTCATCGCGTGGACGTGGTCAAGGCGATCCTGCCCGCCCCAATCTTTGTCCACACGCTTGGTATAGGAGAGTCCATAGCCCGTGGAGCCGCGCACGTTCGGGACAAAGACGGCAAATCCACGCAGGGTGAGGAACTGGATAAGCGGCATCGAGAACCAGGCGAAGTTCGGGCGTTCCTGTCCCTGCGGACCGCCATGAATGTAACATACCACCGGGCGCGGACCTTTGAACCCGAGCGCTTTGGCAGGGAGATAAAGCCGCGCAGAAACACGCAAGCCATCATGTGAGATGTACGAGGCGTCTTCACCCTTCGAAAGCAGCGAATCCGGGATTCCCAGAATCTTCTCGTTGGTATGCAGGTAGAGGTCCTTGCGCTTCCTGCCTTCAATGGAATAGATCTGCGTCGGCGAAATAGCAGTACACAGCGAGAAAGTGAATACATCTTCCACACTGTCGTAATCCAAATGCTCGAGCGTACCGCCATCGAACGGCTCCTGCCCGATGAGTACATGCTTCACCTTGAATTCCATTTTTTCTTCATCGAAAACACATTCATACACCCATGAGCAACCGTCGATGTTGTATTGAAGCGTATATCGGTCTTCCTTTACATGTGAAATCCCCTCCATTTCACCAATGCCTTTGTGAACCAAGCCTTTCACAGCCACAGGCTTCATCACGCCCGGCTTCTTAAGCGAAATATAACCCGGGCTATAGGTATCCTCAAAAACCGAACTACCAACAATGACACCCTTCCCCGAGGGCGAGAACGTCGCACTGCCCAAACCATTCAATGGAACTTCTTCGCCTTCGGCACGTTCTTCCATCAACTTGCCGTAGAGCGTTTCCAGCTTGCCTTTATTCCACAAGCACAAAACACCATCCCCCACCGAATAGCCCGTACCCAGCACCAGTTTGTTATGGTCGCGTGAATAGTCCGCCACGCCATAACCAAATTCACTCTCAGCAATCAGGGTCAACTCGCCGGTCTTCAAATTGCCGCGATACAGTTCATTCCACGGCTTGTCACGGCGCTCGGCAGCGAGATACACAATGCCCTTGGCACGGTCACACTCGCCAAGATGCACACGATAGTCTTTGAAGAAATTATCGAACGCCGGTTCAGGGAACCCGCCTTCAAGCGGGATCAACACGGGCTGATAATTTTCATCGCCATTGTTATCGAGCATCACCACGATCGTATCGAGCTCAGGAAAAACATAGAACGCATGCCCACCGATCAACTCGGGGTTTTGCAAAGCGATATGCGGCGGCAACAGCGGCTCGGGCACGCTCCCGCCGTGCTCCATGGCGTACAAACTCAAATGCCCAGAAAGGTTGCTCAAAAAATACACCCTGTCTTCGGCATACTGCGGCGCAACAAACAACCGGGCAGACATCAACGACTCAATTCGATAACTCATGCAATTCTCCTTTTATTCAAAGTCACTATCAACTTCAAATACACCAAAAATCCAATACCACACGCTAATCTGGCTACGCGCAAAATCTTATTATTGGATAATTCCACCGCCGAGCATATTCTCCCCTACATAAAAGACCGCAGCCTGACCCTTCGTCGCATCTCGCACAGGCGCATCAAACTTGACTTTGGCTTGGTTGCCCTCCATCGGCTCGACCCACGCTGGAACCTCTTTCGCCGTATAGCGGATCTTCACATCCGCATAAAACGGCGCGGACGGCGTCTCTCCGCTCACCCAGTTGACATCGCGCGCGGTCAATTCGGTCGTCCCCATCTGCTCCTGCGTGCCGACAATAAGTGCATTCGTCTTTGCATTTTTCGTGATCACATAAAGCGGAA
>JBAIYF010000023.1:0-2440 GCA_037916115.1 Anaerolineales bacterium | reverse complement strand
CGTTGGTAAGGATCATGCCGTTGGGGGAGATGATGGTACCGGAACCGACATAACCGGGAACCAACTCACCGCCTTCATTGAACAAGCCAAAGATCTGTACCGTGGCGGAGATCAGTTGGACGCGGTTCGCTGAGGATAATTCGCCCGGCTCAGAAGTATCTTCTTGTGAGTTAGAGCTGTCGGGTGTCACAGGTTCTACTGCCGGAACAACAGCCTGACACGCCAGAGCTGTTGCGGCAAGAATGGTCAGGAACAACCAGAAATGTTTGTTGAATTTGGGTTTCATGCCTGCCTCATTTCGCTAAAATTGAAGTGACTCAAGAAAGCGGTAAAACCTTCCGAGGTCGCGTTCAAAATTCTTTTCATCCGACTGGAAGGACACCACAATGGCGCGCTCCCCGCTGACATAGACCAGGTCCATGCCGCGCACCACACTGGGGATCGAGGCGTGGGTCACATCTGGATTGGTTTCTACAAAAACGTAACTGATCATGTATGCGTCGCGTCCGTTGATGTCGCGCACTTCCTGCTGGTCGAGCATTCTGAAGGCGAGCAGGTTTTGAGCCTGGTCAAGTGCTACGCGGCTTGCCACCTCCGAAGGGGTTGCCTCGGAAGTAACCACGATCTGACGGATGACATAGGTTGTGCCGAACCCGCTTGAATTGATGTCTATTGCACGCAGGAGTTCATCGCCTTGTGGATCTGGACGCAGCCAGCCTTTGGGCGCAGCGGCAGTGATGCCTTCCGCCTCAAACGGGACTGAGGCATTTTCCACGCTGGATTTGAAGAACCATCCCGCCGTGAGGGCAAGGACAGTTACAAGAATTACAGTGATCTCTGCAAAACGGTCGCCGAGGGAACCTTGTTTGTTTGCCATGATTGTTCTCCTATTTCCCGGCTTGCAGCGATTGGATGTTGCGC
The DNA here is from genome assembly GCA_037916115.1 of Anaerolineales bacterium. Classification (GTDB taxonomy): domain Bacteria; phylum Chloroflexota; class Anaerolineae; order Anaerolineales; family Villigracilaceae; genus Villigracilis. The sequence continues at coordinate 1,519 of JBAIYF010000023.1, read as the reverse complement.
CGCACCAATGTGAGGATGACGCCGGTGGTTACCAAAGCGACAACTGCTGCCAACACCAAACCGAGCCAGGTGTTGTTGGTTGAGCCGCTGAGTGTAATGGTCGGGCGGTTGACGAGAACCATCAGCCAGGTAAAAACGCCGTTGAAGACAGCTGCCAGGGTTATGCCGAGAGGCATCCACCACACTTGTTCGGATTCGAACTTGGCACGCCCCAGAAAGTAACCGGTAATGCCCGAGAATGCTGCTTGCGCCAGTGCCACCACAGCCATGCGGATGATGCCTGTGCCGAGGTCCACGCCGCCGTTTGAAATGACGAAATTGATGTTCAGTACTGTGGCGTAACCCAACCCGGCGGCAGTGGCGTAGATCACACCGTCTGTAGGTTCATCGAATTCGCCGGAGTTGTAAATGCTATAACGTACTGCGGCGTATTTTAGAAACTCTTGTGTAAAGCCCACTACCAAAATACCGCCGACGATCTTGGTGAGGGTATCGGTATAGATCCAGTGTGAGGTGCGGAAGAGGTCTTCGACAACAGGGATGCCAATTGCCCCTGCAAGCAATGCGCCGAGAAAGAATACCCCTAGAACAAAACCTTTGGGTTCAGGTTCCGCCCTGTCTTGAATGTAAAAGAAGGTCAGCCAGATCACCGCCGGGACGATGGCAAGTAAAACACCAACCAGGGTCAGAGTGGCGGGAGTGAATTGGGGCTGCAGTCTGCCATCCATGACGTAGATGACGCCGACAAATAAACACAAGGTTACGATAAGTAGAAACTCATCTCGCCAGACATGTTTCCGTTCATGAAGCGATTTGCTTTCATTCATGGAATAAAACTCTCCTTTGGATTTTTTTTAATCTTAGTGGTTTGACAAGACCAAGTCAATAGGACGTTTGGAGCGATGAACTGGTTCCATTTTCGGTGTGGAAAACGTCTGGGTGGGGCGATCCGTTCAAGGTCAGAAAGAGGCGGGGGAGGCGGCAGGCGGATTAAGCAAAGAAAGGACACATTCCAGTTGGGCGGAACGTGTCCTTTCATCCATTTTGAAGAATTAAGAGATGTAATCTCTTAGGTTGTGCTCAACTGCGTAGGCGGCGGCTTCGGCGCGGTTGTTTACGTTGAGCTTCGAGAGAATGCTTGAAACATAGTTGCGGACGGTGCCTTCGCCGAGGAACAGGTTTTTTGCGATCTCGCGGTTGGTCTTGCCCTCGGAGACGAGCAGTAACACATGTTTTTCCTGCTGGCTCAGGTGTGCGAATGCGGAGGCTTCTTCTTCCTTTACCGCCCGGCGCACTTCTTGAAAGACGCGCTGGGTGACAGCCGGGTCGAGCAGGGCTTCGCCGCGCCCCACCGACTCGAGCGCTTTGATGAGGTCTTCACTGCCGATCTGTTTGAGGATGTAGCCCGAAGCTCCGGCGCGAATGGCGGAGAAGAGCATTTCGTCTTCGGCGTAGGAGGTGAGCATAATGACCTTGGTGTTGGGGAATTGACCAACGATCTGTTCACAAGCTTCTATGC
>JBAIYF010000022.1:0-1561 GCA_037916115.1 Anaerolineales bacterium | reverse complement strand
GGTTTACCGCCACAGATCCCTGGTATGGCGGTGCGTGGAAGTTTGCCTATCATGGTTGGGAATGTACAGGTGGGGTATGCGTCCACTTCGAGTTGGTCGCCCTTGTTGAAGACCTACATTGCCCTCGCCCATATCGAACGACCTTATTATGAAATCGGCACCGACGTCCGCATGGAAATTACGGTCGAGCATCACCGTCAACACGCGCCCGCGAAAGTGGTCAAGTTGCCGTTCTACGAACCCGAGTGGAAGAAGAAATAATTTTCACCACAGAGCACACGGAGAACACAGAGAGAAAAACTAGGACACGGATTTCACTGATTGCACGGAAAAGAACTGATTTTTAAACAAAAAAGAATCCGTGTGAAACCGTGAAATCCGTCCAATCCGTGTACAAAAAGGAATCTCCGTTTATCACCGTGCATCTCTGGTGAATTCAAAGGAATTATTCATGACATCATCCAACACATACGACGCAATCATCATCGGCGGTGGTCACAACGGACTTGTGGCTGGCGCGTACCTTGCCCGTGCAGGCAAGAAAGTGGTCGTGCTCGAACGCCGACCCATCGTCGGCGGCGCGGCAGTGACAGAGGAAATTTTCCCCGGCTACAAGTTCACCGAGTTCTCCTACGTGGTGAGTCTCTTGCGCCCGGAGATCATCCGCGATTTGGAATTGCCCAAGCACGGACTGAAAATCCTCCCGCTGCCTTCCACCTTCACGCCCATGGAAAACGGCGACTACCTCGCCTCATGGGATGACCACGACCTGACCCGCCGCGAGTTGTATCGTCACTCACCCAAAGACGCCGAAGCATATGACGAATATGCCCGCGTCATGGCAAGAGCCGCAAAAGCCATTAAACCCATTATCAACCTCATCCCTCCTGATCCCTCATCCCTGAGTCCTCGTGACCTCATGGGGCTTCTCAAAGTCGGTCAATACGCGGCATCGCTTTCTGAAAAAGAACTCTACATGATCGCCAAACTCGCCACGCAATCCTCCGCGGATTTGCTCGAAGAGTGGTTCGAGACCGACGCGCTCAAAGGCACCAAAGCCGCCAGCGGCATCATCGGCACCTTCCTTGGTCCGCGCTCACCCGGCACGGCGTATGTGTTGCTGCATCACTACATGGGCGAAATCGACGGCGCGTTCCGCGCCTGGGGTTTTGCCAAGAACGGCTCAGGCGGAGTCAGCGGTTCGATCTATAACGCGGCGCAAGCGCTTGGGGTGGAAGTCAGAGTCAACGCGAGTGTGCAACAGGTCAAGGTCAAGGGTGGACGCGCCGTAGGTGTCATCCTTGAAAATGGCGATGAACTCGATTCCAAAGTCGTGATGTCCGCCGCTGACCCAAAGCGCACCTTCCTGCAATTTGTGGAGCAGAAACATCTGCCCGATGATTTTGTCACCTCGATCCAAAACTTCCGCACACGCGGCTCGTCGGGCAAGGTCAACATTGCCTTGAGCAAACTGCCGAACTTCACCGCATTGCCATACACGGGCAACGGCGCGAACTCGGTTCTGCATCGCGGCGCGGTTTCGATCAGCCCGAGCATTGAT
>JBAIYF010000021.1:0-6037 GCA_037916115.1 Anaerolineales bacterium | reverse complement strand
CCGCTGGCGCTTCTACTGTGGGGCATATTGTAGCAACCCCTGTGAATGTTGGCGATGAATCGTACGCCGCCGTCTCAGGAGATTTTGCGGTTGTCAGTAGTGATCTCTCTGCTCCGTTGGCTGTCCTTACAGAAGCGCCCACAAATGGTTCCACCAATTTGAGCACAGCTTGCGCCGCCCTTTCCACCGATCTTACCGGCAAGATCGCTCTACTTTCCCGCGGCACTTGTTCGTTCTCCACCAAGGTTCGTAATGCTCAAAATGCTGGCGCAGTGGCTGTGTTGGTTGTGAACAACTCGGCGGGGGATGGCATTGGCATGGCACAAGATGGCACACCTAACCAGCCGACCATTTATGCCTACAATGTATCCATTACCGACGGCGCGGCACTTGCCATGCATGATGGTGAAACAGCCACGATCGTTGCGGCTCCAGGTTACTTTATTACAGGAAATGATGACTTCATGGCTGGCTTCAGCAGCCAGGGTCCAACTGACGTGGATTTCCGCGTGAAGCCGGATGTCGTTGCTCCCGGTGTGAATGTGCTTAGTTCCATTCCGACCTTTGAATGCGGCGGCGCCCAATGTTTTGCCTTCTTCCAGGGCACTTCCATGGCAACCCCGCACCTCGCTGGTTCGGCGGCGATCGTTCGCCAGCAGCACCCCGATTGGACTGCCGCCCAGATTCGGTCTGCCATTGTCAATACTGCAGATCGTGTCTTGATGAAGTCGAGCAGCACAACCCTTGAGACCGATGTCAATGTGACAGGTGCCGGGCGCGAGAACCTTCTCAGCGCGGTCAACGCTGTGGTTGCCATTGACCCGGTCAGCATCAGCTTTGGTGCCGTGCCTTCCGGCTCTGGTCAGACTAAGGACTTTGTAGTGAGCCTTACCAATATTTCCGGCTCTGCTGCCACCTTTGATGTGGCGGTGGGATCGGGTAATGGCGGTGTGTCCTATTCCATCAGCCCTGCCAGCCTGAACCTTGGCGCGGGTCAATCGGGTACAGTCACCCTGACCATGTCCGCAGATAAAGGCGCGGCGTTCGGGGGGCACTCCGACTGGTTGATCGTCAGTATGGGCGGTAGTGAAGTTGCCCATGCGGTCGTGTTCACCTTCATCAAATAAACTGCTCTGAAGTGTATAAAACAACGGGCTGGGTCAATCCAGCCCGTTGTCCGTTAACAGACTTCATAAACTCTGTTAACGCAATGATTATTTTCTTCATGCTTTTTATTTACACATACCAAATAAGATTGGGGCATTCAAGTCAATACTCATTATTGTTGAAACAAGGAGAAACAACCATGTCCCTCTATATCCAGACTTATCCGTTCCGTCGTGTAATGCGCCGCGCCGCTGTTCAAAATTCTGAAGCCCCGCGCGCGCTGAATGTCAACGTCCGCGAAGAGGCTGATGCCTATATTATGTCTGCACTCGTTCCGGGCTTGAAAGCCGAAGACCTCAACATTCAGGTGCTGGAGAACATCGTCAGCATTGAAGGCGAATACAAGGATGAAGAAACACCCTTCCTTCTGAACGAACTTCCGCGCGGCGCCTTCCGCCGCAGTCTGCGAATGCCGACCGAGATCAACGCAGACAAGGTTGAAGCGCGCATCGCCGATGGCATACTGACCCTCACCCTGCCGAAGGCAGAATCGGCCCGCCCGAAGAAGATCCAGGTAGTGGTCCACTAGGGTTTCCGGCAGCCGTCCGCACGGACGGCTGTTTTATTTAATTTGGTCAGACTCCCTGTCTTTGGGAGTCTTTTGGTTTAAAATGTCTGCGGAGTTGACATGACATATCAAGGACTGATCTCACGTTACAAACAATATCTCGACCTGCCCGACCACACCCGCATCATTTCACTGCTTGAAGGGAATACCCCACTCATTCCCATGCCGCGGCTTGGAAATGAACTTGGTTGTGAGCTATTCATCAAATACGAAGGGTTGAATCCTACAGGATCGTTCAAAGACCGTGGAATGACCGCAGCCATCAGCGAGGCGGCAGGACGCGGCGCAAAGACGGTCATCTGTGCATCGACCGGGAACACCGCCGCCTCTGCCGCCGCATACGCCGCTCGGGCTGGGTTGCGCTCCATTGTGCTGATTCCTGAGGGAAAGGTTGCGGTGGGGAAGTTGGCTGGTGCCATTGCCTACGGCGCAGAGGTCATTCAAATTCAAGGTTCATTTGACGATGCACTATCACTGGTGGTGGAAATCACTCAAAAGACACCGATTGCATTGGTGAATTCCATAAATCCATACCGCATTGAAGGACAAAAAACCTCCTCCTTTGAGATCTGCGATGTGCTCGGTTCCGCGCCAGATTGGTTGTGTCTGCCAGTGGGGAACGCGGGTAACATCACATCGTATTGGGCGGGGTTTAAACAGTATAACAAGGGACTTCCGCAGATTCTTGGTGTGCAGGCGGCTGGAGCCGCTCCGTTGGTGTTGGGTCACCCTGTGGAAAAGCCAGAGACCGTCGCCACAGCTATTCGCATAGGCAAACCCGCGCGCGGAGAGCAGGCGTTGGAAGCGGCGCAACAATCAGGTGGTCGCATCATCGCAGTATCAGATGAGGAAATCCTCTCTGCTCAGCGGATGCTCGCTTCTGAAGGGGTGTGGGTGGAACCCGCCTCTGCGGCGGGGCTGGCAGGTTTGGTTGCAGAAGCAGCCTCGGGTAAGTTTGAAGCGAAAGGCAAACGGGTTGTCATCATCTGCACAGGGCATGGCATGAAGGACCCATCTATCATCACTGAATCATTTAGCGCGCCGCAGGTCATTCCAGCGAATTACGACGCATTAGTAAATCTAGTCGGTCGCTGAGACTTGTCTAAATGACTTTTCAGAGTAAAATATAGCCGACATGATTGATAAACCTCTCGTCATTGAAAACCTTACATTCAAATATCGCACCCGCCCCGAGTTGGCTTTGGAGAACGTTTCTCTTGAGTTGAAGCCGGGCGAGTTGTTATTAATTGCCGGTTCGAGCGGATGCGGCAAAACAACGCTTGCGCGCTGTATCAACGGTTTGATTCCGCGCAGTTATCGTGGTGAACGCAGTGGAAGGGTGTTGCTGCATGGGCGCGAAGTTGCCGACATGCACATCCCTGAAATGGCTCAAGTCGTGGGAACGTTGCTTCAGGACCCCGAACGGCAGATCGTTGCCAGTAATGTTTTCAATGAAGTTGCTTTTGGTCCGGAGAATTTAGGTCTGCCGCGCGATGAAATTTTGCAGCGCGTTGATATGGCTCTTAAGCGTTTGAAACTTGAATACCTGCGTGAGCGCGAGACGTTCAACCTCTCTGGCGGTGAGAAGCAGAAAGTTGCTCTTGCCGGGGTGTTGACGATGAACCCGTCCATTTTGTTGTTGGATGAACCGCTCGCTTCTCTCGACCCCGCGTCTGCTCATGAAGCCCTGGAAGTTTTCCGCAGTTTGGCAGATGAAGGCAAAACCGTCATTCTGGTGGAGCATCGGGTTGAAGATGCCATCGGTGCAAAACCCGACCGCCTGCTTTACATGGACGAAGGCAAAGTTAAGTATCTGGGTCCCATCGATAAGATGCCAAAGGAAATTGACCACACCAAGGTCAAACTCCCTGCCCCCTGGGTGGTGCAGCGTGTCAAGTCATTGAATATCAAAACTGAACCTGCCCCCAAGCATGTGGAGACAGAACGCGGTGAGCCTTTGGTGGTCTTTGAGGATGTCGATTTTCAGTACGATTCTGATCTCCCTTTGATCTTGAATAATGTCAATCTGAAGATCTATCCCGGCGACTTGATCGCATTGTTGGGACCGAACGGTGCGGGTAAATCTACATTGGTGAAACATGCCATTGGTTTGCTCAAACCAACAAAGGGACGTGTATTGATCGAAGGTCAGGATACCCGCAAAATGAGCGTGGCGCAGATCGCACGCGCGGTTGGGTACGTCTTCCAAAGTCCTACCCATATGTTATATGCTCCAACCGTCCGCGAGGAATTGGAGTTCGGTCCCAAGAATCTTGGTTATGACGATCAGCAGATACCTCAATTCATAAAAGAAAGCCTTGATACGGTTAACTTGGGTGGTTTTGATGAGTATCCACCGCTGGCGCTGTCATTTGGACAGCAAAAACGCACAACCATTGCCGCTGTCCTTGCCATGCGTTCGAAAATACTGGTAATGGATGAGCCGACCGCCGGGCAGGACTTTGCGAATTACACCCATTTTATGGATACTCTTTGCGATGTTTCTGAAAATGCACAGTCCATTCTTTCGGCGAATTTCGCTGCCACGTTATTCATTACTCATGACCTTGACCTTGCTGTCACCTATGCAAACCGCGTCCTGCTTTTTGGTGATAAGCACATTGTTGCCGATGGAAAACCGCAGGATGTATTGAAGGATGCGGATATGCTATTGAAGTATCGTGTCCGCCCCACGTCGCTTCTAAAACTTAATCTCGATCTGCTGCCTAAAACAGGAAGGTTTCTCCCCGCCGAAGCTCTTGCGGCTTATGTTCCGTAATATTCCCTGTAACGCACATGTGCTTGCAGGGTTTAATTAAGCAGGGTCAGTTGTCTGTCAATTCAAATCGTAAAAAGGAGAGAAGTTATGAACGAGAGTAATACTTGGGAATTTGGAACTCGTCAGGTCGTGTACGGTGCGATCGGTGCTGCGTTGTACGGCGTCCTTTCATGGGTTACCAACATCTTCCCTCTTCCTGCCGCAGGTAATGTCACCTTCCGCCCGGCAGTGGCAGTTTTGATCTTCTTTGGCGCTGCGTATGGTCCTTGGGTTGGTCTGCTCGCTGGTTTCATTGGCAACACCCTTGGCGACGCCCTCAGCGGCTGGGGTTTCTATTGGAACTGGAGTCTTGGCAATGGGATCATGGGGTTGGTTGCTGGTCTGGTCATGTCACAGATCAAAGACTTCCGTGCTCAGGGTGATATCATCAAGGCGGTCATTTACGGTGTGATCGGTATTGCGGTAGGTATTCTATTTGCCTGTCTAACAGAAATGTTTGTTGGCGGTATTGACCTCAATACAGCCCTGGTCGGCTATTTTGTGCCTGCCTTCCTTGGCAACGCCGTTGTAACCGTTGTTCTTCTCCCGATCTTGATGGTGGCGTTTGCCGCCGTAGCTTCACGGCGAGGTCGATAGTCAATTATGCTGGTCACCTGGAAATACCGCCCGCGCAACACCTTCATCCAAAAACTGGATCCCCGTACCAGATTGATCTTCATGCTATGTGTTATCTTCGGATTGACCATTCCTGAGATCTGGGATTTCCGCATCCTCCTTCCTCTCTTTCTTGTCTCACTGACCCTGTATTTGATGGCACGCATCGAGTGGAAGGATGTAAAGCGAGCCTGGATGTACATCTTTATTCTGGTGTTCTTTATCGTGGGTCTGAACGGACTCTTGTCCGGTCGAGGTGGTCCTTCCTCGGTGACCAGCCTTCCTTCTCCGGTGGTAATGGAAGTGCTTTGGGGAATCGACATCACAGTTTCAAAAATGTGGTTTGCGCTCAATCAGATGACGCGCATGTTAACCATGGCGATCCTTGCCATTCCAATTCCCTACACCATGGATCCGAACATTTATGGCACAGCGTTCCGCCGCATGGGCGCATCGGATAAGGTTTCATTCACAATGGACCTGGCATTCCGCTTCCTGCCGACTTTCGCACGCGATTTTTCCATTACCATGGATGCACAACGTGCGCGTGGCTATGAAATGGAAAAACTAAGCGGCGGTATTGCCGGGCGGTTGCGTCGCCTTGCACCATTGATCATCCCGGTTGTGATGCAGTCTACGGTTACAGGTGAGGAAGTCATTGATGCAATGGACCTGCGCGCATTTGGCACCAAACCACGCACATGGTTAAAAGATCTGAAATACGCTCCGCGTGACTATATTATTTTGGGGCTGGGCGTGGTGATCTTTGTGGGGTGTTGCGTGCTGAAATGGGTTTTCGGTGTGGGTGGGTTTTTCGTACCGGACTTTTTCTTGAATTTGTTTGTCTAGTATAAAATAAAGAACAGACC
>JBAIYF010000020.1:0-4565 GCA_037916115.1 Anaerolineales bacterium | reverse complement strand
CATCGACGGTAACACCCAAGCCAGGTTTGTTCGGCACGTCGATGGTCGAGTCGGCGTTGAGGACAAAGGTTTCGTGGGTGATGTCACGTTTGTAATAGCGGTCTGAAGCTGAGACATCACTGGGCAGAATGAAGTTAGGCATGGACGAAAGCGCGAGGTTCGAGGCACGCCCGATGCCGGTTTCCAACATGCCGCCACACCAGACGGGCATGCCGTTCTGTTGAGCAATATCGTGAGTTTGAATACCCTGACTCAAACCGCCCAGCCTGCCCGCTTTGATGTTGATGATCTTGCAGGCTTTCATTTCGATGGCGTAGCGCGCGTGGCGCGGCGAGACGATGCTTTCATCGAGGCAGACGGGGGTGTTGAACATCGCCTGGAATTTGTGATGATCCCAGATGTCGTCTTCAAAGAGCGGCTGTTCGATAAGCAAGAGATTCAGGTCGTCCATCGGCTTGAGGGTGGCGGCGTTATCCATGGAGTAGGCGGAGTTGGCGTCCACTTGCAGGCGGATGTTTGGGAAGGCTTTGCGCACGGCTTGGGCGAAGGTGACGTCCTTGCCAGGTTTGATCTTGAGTTTCACACGGGCATAGCCGCTGTTGACAAACCCGGTGACGGTTTCGACCAGTTTTTCGGGAGTCTCTTGAATACCAACCGAAACGCCTACTTCCACTTTGTCGCGCACGCCGCCGAAAAGTTCTTTGAGTGACTTGCCTTCGCGCTTGCCAAGCAGATCCCAGAGCGCCATTTCCACACCGGCTTTGGCGAGGTGATGTCCGCGGATGCTTTCCATGCGGGTTTGAAAATCGAGCGCATCCTTGATGTCTTTGCCGAGGATGAGGGGAATGATGAAATCCTTGAGCGTGGGCATGGCGGTGCCGACGGTCTCGTAGCTGTAGCCGGGGTTGTACGAAGCGACACACTCGCCCCAACCAACCAATCCCTCCGAGTGGATTTCGATGATGACACACTGACGGTCGGTCTCACGCCCGAAAGAAGTTTCAAACGGCGCCACCAACGGCATAGACAGATGATGCAGGATGACAGATTCGATTTTCATTTTTTATCTCTCGCCTTTTGAAATGAATTCCACAGAGAGGATTTTTCGTGTGGCCTTTGTGTAATAAACGGCGAATACATCGCCTTGCATGTATTCAGTCAGAGCAGGGTTCGCATTGCTGAATGTATCACCGCCGACACGCATTTCATAGCTGGAAACGGTGTGACGGGTATGCTGCGCATCGGTTGGCGAGCCACTCAGGCGTTCAACTTTTACAAATTCCACCCTGCCCTCTGCCTTTTGCACAGAGTCATCCACTTTATTGAACATGCCTTTCAACATCCATGCGGCAAGGACTAGGAGAATGCCAGCCCCAACCCACCACCCCGGAGAAATGGTCACAGCCAGATAGGCGAATCCAAGACCAACGATCAGTGAAATGACAAATACCCAACGAATGAAATTATTCGTCCAGGCTTCCAGCTCGTTGATCTTTTTCGCTTGTTTTGCAGAAAGTTTGCCCGCCCGGTTGGCTGCCAGGTCTGCATCATCAAAAGACAAATACCCTTTAAGTTGCGCTTCGCTCATAGTGATCTCGTTATTGGTTCTCGCCGGAATTCTCGGTGATCTTGATACCGCGTAATGCATCATCAATACTGGTCGCTTCGAGTCGTACGCCGGGAGCGGGGGTGCCGCAGAACGGGCAGATATTCCACGGCAGTTCCATCAGTTTGGAACAATTGTGACAGGATTTTTTCAATTTGGTGTGGCAGTTCGGGCAGACTTGCCAATCTTCTTTCACGCGGCGCTCGCAACCGGGGCACAATGGCAGGTCTTCAAGCGCTTGAAGAAGCGCCTCTTCCTCCAACGTACGTTGATACTCCTCCTCAAGCGTGCGCGGCGGGCGAAGAATGAGATACACCAAAACACCGGGCAGGTTCAATACTGCCACCAACAATGCGGAGAGGGTTTGAACCAACGGGTCACGTGCGCGTGAGCGGATGTCGCGGTAGGTCCACACCACGAGGCTGACCCACAATGCAACAAGAAAAGCGCCTGCAAAGGCGGTAAGCACAAGTGTGAGATTGGCAAGAAATACAGGATCAAAGGTCATGAGAACTCCGAGGGTGGGTTCATTTTAACACGTCATTGCGAGGGCGATGCTGTCCTGCCCGAAGTAATCTCCTAGAAGTGTTGAGGATTGCTTCGTCGCGAAGAACAAGAGCGCTCCTCGCAATGACAGAATTAACTACGGTGTAGCAAATTCAAAGCGCCAGTCAGTTCCGTTCTGGAGTTGACGAGACGTGACGCCCATTACTTGATAAAACGTCTGTCCGGGGCGCAGGTAGATGGGCGTGCCATCGAGATTGGTAAGCAAGATCGGCTGGTCAATGGCGGCGCGGACCCAATAGGCGGGGATGGCAACTCCATCCCGGAACACATATGCGTTGCCATAGTCGATCAACTGCGGATTGTAGACCTCATCCTCCGCCTGGTTTTCATTGGTGAAGATATATGGAACAAACAACACAACCACATTTTCCGCCGTCACCGGCAGGTCGGTGTAATCGTCTGTCAGCGGCACATAGGTCTCTGCTTTTCGGGCGGCGGTAATATCCTTCGCCTCCTGATAGCGGACGTAATACCGCTCTGCGGGGTCATATTCCCAATAATTGAAATTGAATTCGGAATAATAACTATAGATGCGGTTTACAAACGTGTCACTGAGGGGAGGCTCTTCCGAGAAGAACCCGCCGCTAATGGATTGCGGTCCATTATCAAGCCCCTTCTTTTCGGCGCATGCCTCCCATTGGGTGGTATCAAAAAAAATGTTGTTGTAATCGTCGCGTTTGTAATGCCCTATGAAATAGGGTGGACATTTTCCAATGCCTACAGAGATCATATACGGACTGATGTCCAATGAGCGGAAGTAGGTCATCTCGCGGTCATCGGCGCCTTTGAAGAAAAAGAAGGAATGATACATACGGACGATATGTTCATCAAAATATCGCCCCGAGCGGACGTTACCCACCTGCTTGACTTTGTTGCTATTGCTGTAGAAAACAGCGATAAAGCGTGTATCGCCCCATTCGATATAGTATTCATAGACCACGTCTGCCATGGTCAGACCCGATTGCGGGCGGACGTAATCGGGCGAGTTGGCGATCTTGATGGCGAGTGGTCTGCGCTGCAGGAAGGAGGGGTCGTCCACGGGCAGCCCGGTCAGCGGGTTGTAGTAGATGATGCCGCTGTCTATGGGAGCGGCTTGTACAGGCACAGATATTTGTGGTTCGGCAACGTAGACTGCAGGGTTAGGCGTAAAGGTGGGCACAACCTGTGGAGTGACAAGTGCAATGTATGGGTCGGGAGAGGAGCCTGCCTGCGGCTGAAAAGGTGTCGGCGTGGGAAATGTGTCGAGAACCGGGAGAACAATTTCCGGGTCAGGGGTTGAGGCGGGAAGAGGTCCGGCGCAGGAAACGATAAAAAGCGCGATCAAAACCCGAAGGGCAGGTAAAAATCCTTTTTGTTGTTTCATTCCAAACATGATGGAAGATTGTACCAAACCCTCCAAGCCAAAAACCTGCCGGTAATAATCCTGATACAATTATGCTTTCCATGTCAATTCTGATCACTTGTCTATTTCTTTTTCTAACTTCAGCCGTATTGTTGATATTGCGGGTCGTACAACCTAATGCAAGGTACGCCTGGTTGGTGGCTGCAGGTGGGGCGGTTTTGGCGTTTATTAGCGTTTTTTTCTGGTTGACCCAGATCCCCTCCACGTTTGCGCCGCCCTCTTGGCAGCCGCAATCTCTTTACCCTACACCGATCCTTTTTGCGATAGATGGAGTCGCTTGGACGCTTGCACTAAGCACCAGTGCGTTGACGCTTGGTATTTTATTTACAGCTGTTACGCGTTCAGTGACGACGAACTCGCTTTCCTGGGCAGGGATTCTGGCGCTGTGCGGGGTGGGCATTCTTGCCGTCACAGCAAACAACCCGTTAACCTTGTTATTGGTATGGGCGTTTATTGACCTGACCGAACTTATCATCCAATTGAGTTCGGTAAATGGAGAAAAACCCAGCGAGCGGGTGGTCACTTCGTTTTCAACACGCGCACTGGGGATCATTCTGGTGTTATGGGCGTACATCCAAAGTTTTGCCAGTGGCAGCGCCTTCTCTTTTCAGTCCATGCCTTCAGACGCTGGCATATATCTGGTAATTGCAGCCGGGCTGCGGCTGGGGGTTCTCCCCTTACACCTGCCTTATGGAGCGGGGTCTTCCCTTCGGCGCGGATTTGGCACCGGCTTGCGCCTGATCGGAGCAGTTGCCACACTTGGCATGCTTGGGCGCATTGTCATAGTTCCTAATGAATTTACGCCAGTGCTTACAGTCCTTGCAGCCGCGGCGGGAATATATGGAAGCTGGATGTGGCTGCGAGCACCAGACGAACTCAATGCCCGCCCGTATTGGCTTATCAGTATCGCCTCCCTCGCCGTGATATCTTCATTAAGGGGCAACCCCCTCGGCGCAGCAGCCTGGGGCAGCGCCATGTTGCTTACAGGCG
>JBAIYF010000019.1:0-2703 GCA_037916115.1 Anaerolineales bacterium | reverse complement strand
GTTCAGAACGATATGAACTTCTACTGGAGCAAGGATGAAGTATTGCAGCGCCTCGATGAAAAGATGACCTCCGCCTTCAACAGCGTGTTCGACCGCAGTGAAAAGGAAAAGGTCTACATGCGCGATGCCGCCTACATGGTCGCCATCGACCGCGTGGTCAAAGCCATGGAACTACGCGGCTGGCTAAGCGGCGCGGCGTAGTTGGTAAGTAGTCATTAGAGATCAAGAGGATGCGCTGAATGGCGTGTCCTCTTTTTTTTGTGGATGAAAAGCCGCTTCTTTCTAGCTGACGCTTGATTCTGTTTTCTGAAACATTTTCTCCCTTTGGCTTTTGATACAATCACGCTGGAACTTAATCCCTGATTCCTGATCACTCATACCTAATTCCCGAGGTCCTCATGTCCAAACAAACCTTCAAATGGGACGACCCCTTTCTGCTCAACGACCAACTGACCGACGAAGAGCGCATGATCCGCGATGCGGCGCGCAAATATTGCCAGGAAAAGCTCATGCCGCGCATCCTCGAAGCGAATCGACATGAAGTCTTCCACCGCGAGATCATGAATGAAATGGGCGCGATGGGCTTTCTCGGTTCGACCATCCCTGAAGAATACGGCGGCGCAGGCTTGAACCATGTTGCTTATGGTCTCATCGCCCGCGAAGTGGAGCGCGTGGACAGCGGTTACCGTTCTGCAATGAGCGTACAGTCTTCGCTGGTGATGTATCCCATTTACACATATGGAACGGAAGAACAGCGCAAGAAATATCTACCCAAACTTGCCAGCGGAGAATGGGTCGGCTGCTTTGGGCTGACTGAACCGAATCATGGCAGTGATCCTGCCAGTATGGAAACTCGCGCCAAAAAAGTGGATGGCGGTTATATCGTCCACGGAAACAAGATGTGGATCACCAATTCCCCCATTGCGGATGTATTCGTTGTTTGGGCGAAACTTGATGGCGAGATTCGCGGCTTCGTTTTGGAAAAAGGTATGAAGGGACTCTCCGCGCCGAAGATCGAAGGGAAGTTCAGCCTGCGGGCGAGTGCCACCGGAGAGATCGTGATGGATGAGGTCTTTGTGCCGGAGGAAAACATCTTCCCCGAAGTGAAAGGACTGAAAGGTCCGTTCGGGTGTTTGAACAAGGCGCGTTATGGCATTGCCTGGGGCGCACTTGGCGCAGCGGAATTCTGCTGGCATGCGGCGCGGCAATACGCGCTGGACCGTCCGCAGTTTGGGCGTCCGCTCGCGGCAAACCAAATCATTCAATTGAAGCTGGCGAATATGATGACGGAAATTACATTGGGGCTGCAAGGCGCGTTACGCGTTGGGCGTTTGATCGACGAGGAGAAAGCCTCTCCTGAAATGATCTCGCTCGTCAAACGCAATTCATGCGGCAAAGCCTTGGAGATCGCCCGCATGTCGCGCGATATGCATGGCGGTAATGGCGTCTCCGACGAGTATCACGTCATCCGCCATGTGATGAATTTGGAAGCAGTCAACACCTATGAAGGCACGCACGACATCCACGCGTTGATTCTTGGCAGGGCGCAGACGGGCTTGCAGGCATTTTCCTAAACTTGACCTTGGACGATAGACCGCCGACGATGGAAGGCTTTTTCTGCCTCTGTCGTCGGCGGTTTTGTTTTATTCATCGCTCCATTGGGGGCTTAGCCCCCAACGGAGCAATGAGCGATTTATTGCTGCGGGGCGAGCGGGTAACCGGCTTGGGTCCAGGCGGCGAGCCCGCCGAGCAGGGCTTGCACATTGGTGTAGCCGTTATTCAAAAGGAGGAACGCCGCACGGGCGCTGGTATGTTCGTTCGGTCAGGTGCAGTAGGTGATGATCCACTGGTCTTTTTCAAGCGAGAGGTTTTGGAGGCTGAACTCGAATTTCTCAAGCGGAATGGAGATGGCTCCCGCCGCGTGACCGTTCTTGTAGGCTTCCACGCTTCGCACGTCGATGAGGGTGGCGGCTCCTGAATCCACGGCGGCTTTGGCTTCGTCGACGGGGATGCGCGGCACATGGTCTTCTGCCAGCGGGGGCAGGCTGCCCTGGGGTTGCTGAGCAGGCTCCGGCTGAGTCGGAAGCGGTGTAACAGTTGGCTGGGCGGTGGGTTCGATCACCGACATGACCGTCTGGCAGGCGAGGGATGTGAGTATCAGAATGGAGAGTGAAGCGAGTTTGCGTTTCATGTTCAAAAGAATGTAGGTCACGCTTTAGGCGTGACCTACAAAAATTGGACGTATGGATTTTACAGTTCGCAGTAGCGGTCGACGCGTTTGCCGATGATGGCGAGACTATCTGCCCAGAACTTTTTGGTGCGGATGTTGATGCCGAACTTGTCGGCAAGGTCGGCGGCGTTGGCTTCGCCGGTGGTGGCGAGTAGTTCTTTGTAAGCAGGAATGAATTCGGCGCCGCGTTTTTGGTAGACGGCGTACAAGCCGGTGGCGAAGAGCAGACCGAAGGCGTAGGGGTAGTTGTAGAATGCGCGCTCGGCTGAGTAGTAATGCGGTTTCCACGTCCACATGTATTTCTGGAGATACTTTTCATCCACGCCGTCGCCGTAGGTGGCTTTCTGTGCGCGTTCCATGATGTCGTTGATCTCGTCGGTGGAGAGTTCCGATTTGGCGCGGCGTTCGAAGACTTCCTTCTCGAACAGGTAGCGCGAGTAGATATCGACCACGACCTGTGAGGCGTTGTTCAT
>JBAIYF010000018.1:0-3980 GCA_037916115.1 Anaerolineales bacterium | reverse complement strand
GGTGATGAAGTCGGTGCCTTTGATGCGCGGATCATGACGCGCCATTTCCATGGTGATCACGTGGACGCCGTCCCGGTACACTTCGGGCGCGGTTGGAATGAACGGCTGAATGCCAATATACACATCGCCCGTATCTTTGGTGAGAACAAGGCGCATACGGACTTCGTTCGGCAGGAAGGTGCGCGCTAACTCTGCAATGTAACGGCGCAGGGTCGCTTCGTCTGCGGAGGGACGCAGGCGCAAGTCCGCGGCGGGAAGATAGAGTCTGTTCAGGTGGGCTTGCAGTCCCATGACACGGGCGCCGCCTTGCAAGGTGCTAAAGGTGGTGTAAAAGCCGTCTGAAAGCTGCCCAGTCAACTCGTCCAGTGTGGAGGCGGAAAGGTTCAACGGCAGGCATTTGTTGTCGGTGATATGAAAACCTTGGATAGTCATGCATCCATTATAATTTCTTCGATGAGCTTCGACACATCCATCAACAAGGCATCTGAGCTGACCGCGGCAAGTTTGCGTACTGTGGCAAAGACCCTCTCTGTACAGCAACTTTCGCGCCTGACCCTGCCTGAGATCGAAGCGGTGGTACAGGTGGTTTCGAAGGTCATCCCAGCGGGGAATGTGCCCGGCATGATCCTAAGCGGATTGGCACGCCTGCCCGGGCGGCGCATCCCCATGCTAAAAATGAAGCAGGATGTAACGGCTCTGTTCAGTGGATTGGAGCAAGTGCTGGACCAGGCCGTGTACGGCGCGTTCTTTGCCGGACCCGCCGCTGTGTTGTGGGGCTACCAGAACCTGTTGAAACTGGCGGGCAAAGACCCTGAGTCCGCATTCCCTGAAGGTACCTGGCAATTCTATGTCGATTACGCCCTGCGCGAAGATACGGCGCGGCACGCGAATGAAACCCACGGCTTTGATTCGATCCTTGATGAACATAACATCCGCCTCACCAAGACAGACCGTCTGACGGCGTGGTTCATGGCGGCGGTGACATGCCTGTATCAGTACCCTGCCCTGCTCGAGAATGAGTGGCGTGAACGGGTATCCATTTCACTGCTTGAAAAAAATCTCAGTGCGCAGGGTGTGGAAACCCAACGTGCCAAGCGCATCCTCAGAGAATGGGATGCGAAACGCCCCTACAAGCGAAGCGACGACGGCGCGCAATACGACTACCCCACCTATCGCCGAAAGAAGTTCGACGAGTTCATGCAGCTTAGGCTGCAGACCATTCCCGAAGTGGTTCTGCATGCATGGCAGGCAGATTTGCAGCGTGCTGAAGCACAGGAACTTGCCGCGTACCAACAGCAGATGTCCATTCTGGCGTATCTGGAGCCGGGTCCTTACGGGGAAACGCGCATCCCTTTCAGCTTTGCAGACGCGCGCATCGGTGTGATCCATCACGATAGCTATTACATGCTGCCCGTAGCGGATGAGATGGGAAATCCGCTCGATGTACTGACCGCACGATCACAGATCGCGGCACTGCTGAATTCTTCGTTCTCATCACCTTCGCAGATCGCATCACTGGCAAAGATACAACGCACCGCACTGGCGAGCCTGCGTTCAAAACTCAACCCGGTGCTGGTCAACGAACTGGACAATTTGAAGTTTGCGCCGATCCTGCTTTCCACTGACATCCGCTCGCGGGCGCTGCCGCTTTCAGAACTGCGCCATGCGGAACGCGGCGTCGGTTCGCACGCCCTGACCATCTTCGACACCGGCGAAACCTTTGTCTTCGATCAGTCGCACATCTTTTTTGATGGAGCCTGGGGCACTGCGCTGGCAGAGATCATGACCAATGAATCACTTTCGTGGGCGCGATATTTGAGTCTGCTCCCGGCGCCCACCCCGACCGGAAGCCGGATGTACACATCCCTGACCTTGCAGCTCTCCCCCGCCGACCTGGACCTCGTCCAACAGGCGCCCAAAGTTTTACCCGAAGCCGGCGCTGAAAACGAAAAAGTGGACTTGAAAACCTGCCTCGCTCTGCGCAAGATATTCAAACAGCGCAACGAACAGGTCGAGTTGACCATCAACGACCTGTTGGTACTTTACCGCGCCATCCATGCCGCCACGTATACACCAAGTCAACAGGTTGTCAACGAGATCAATGCCTTATCCACCATCAAGCCGGATGTTGCCGCTTCACTGAAACAACTGGTCATGGAAGGCAGCCGCATCAATCCCGCCGTTCTTATTCCGATGGATGCCAGTTTGAAAACCCCGCGTGACCGCATCTTCCCGCTCAATATTGAGGTGCCGCTTTCAGATTTAAATCTGCTTGCCATGCATGGCCAGGCAATCAGCATGCTGGAAGCCTGCGAAGCCTCCTCTGGCGGTGAGAGGGAAGTTCTGTTTGCCAGTTTCAAGAAGATCCAAAAAGCGTATCTCTCCACACTGGCAGGGTTTGGGCTTTATCTCTCACGCGCAAAGGAAATGGCGGCGCAAGGCGAAAGCACCCCCGCCGGGGCGATCAAACTTCTGGCGCATCTTCCGCCCCCGATCCAGCGTCTTCTGGATAAAATACCCGAAAAGTTCGAAGTGCTAAACCACATCATCAAGGGACGCGAAGTGATCTCGAATGTGGGTGTAGTGGCGCCCACCAGCACGTTAACGCGCTTTATGACCGCCAAGGATGACAACAACCAAAAACAGCTCGCCTGGGGTATCATCACGGATGCAAATTCGATCCTGCGCATCCACCTGCGCGATTTCCGTCCACATGTTCAAACCCTGATGGATATTGGGCGCAAAGACCTTGCCAACCTGATCACGCAGGACTATCTCAACGCTTACGCCGAAGGACTCAACCGCTACGTCCGCGAACTGACCCGCATTGCCGCAGCGAGCCTCGATACCATGACCAAGCCGCAAACCACCAAAGGAAGACACAAACAATGAAAGACCCGCTGATTGGAATGCAGCTTGCCAATTTCAAGGTTGAGCGCCTGATCGGTCAGGGCGGCATGGCGGTCGTCTACTACGGAGAGGATGTCAAACTCCATCGCCCGGTCGCCATTAAGGTGCTGGATAAACGCTTCAAGAATCATCCCGCCTACGCGGGGCGTTTTGTCAATGAAGCACGCATGATGGCAAAGTGGCACCATGAGAACATTATCCAGATCTACTACGCGGATGACGCCCAGGGTTATCCATATTATGTAATGGAATACGTGGACGGGCAGGACTTGGGCGGTGTGATGGATGCGCACCATGAAGAAGGCAAACTCATGCCGATCGCCGAAGTCCTGCGGATTGGCAAGGCGGTTGCAAGCGCGTTGGATTATGCTCACCGGCACGGTGTGGTGCATCGCGATGTAAAGCCCGCCAACATACTACTGTCCAAGGATGGGCGCGTATTGCTCGGGGATTTTGGTATGGCGCTCGAAGTCCGTGAAGGGTCGCAGGGACAAATCTTCGGGACACCCCATTACATTTCGCCCGAACAAGCCAAACGTTCAGCCGATGCGGTTCCTCAATCTGATATCTATTCGCTCGGCGTGATCATATATGAAATCCTGACCGGTTCGGTGCCGTTCAACGACCCATCACCTGCAAATATTGCATTGCAGCATATCTCCCAGCCGCCGCCCCCGCCCCGCAGCCTCAACCCAAATCTTTCGGCTGAAGTTGAGGCGGTGCTATTGAAGGTGCTTGATAAAAACGTGAAAGAGCGCTATCAATCTGGCGCCAAGTTCATGGATGCGCTCGAACATGCATTGACTTCCGCTGGGTCGGCAAAAAAGGCATCCCTGCCGCCGCTGCCTGTGGGCGTTCCCACCATTCAACGCAGCGAAAAATCGATTGAGCAGATCTCAAAGCGTTCTGCACCTGCGCGTGATCCGCGCGGGAATGTGGTTGAGTATCCCGCCACTGTGCGAGCTGGAGCGCCAACTCGCAATTGGAATTACTGGCTTGCCGCCCTGCTTCTGATCGCTTTGGCGATCGGTGGATTTTTGCTGTTTGGAAAAAAGAATAACAACGCCGCT
>JBAIYF010000017.1:0-1635 GCA_037916115.1 Anaerolineales bacterium | reverse complement strand
TTACTATGGATGCTGACCCCCGACCCGCCCAACAAACTGGGCAAAACCATCACGCCATTGCATCACCGTCTGCCCATGCTGCAAAGCATGATCGCACACAACCCGGCTTTTGAACTTTCACGCCTTGAAATAGACCGCCCCGGGCCGCACTATACCGTGGATACTGTCCGATTGCTCAAATCTCAAGAAGTGGATGCAGAAATCTTCATGCTGATCGGCGGCGATTCCCTGGATGACCTTCCAAACTGGCGGCTCATTCGGGACCTTGTAACTGAGGTTTCCAAAATAGGCGTTTTACGCCGTCCCGGCGACCTTGCAGACCTTACTGCACTCGAAGCGAAAATTCCCGGAGTGACGGCAAAAATCCGTTATATCGATGCGCTTCTCCAGCCCGTTTCTTCCAGTGAATTAAAGCGCCGCATTGCTGTAGGGGACATGTATCGCTACTATGTGACTCCAGAAGTGTATCAATATATTGAAGCCCATCAGCTCTACCGCTGACCAGATCACTAACCTGTTACCTTCAACTTTCAACTATCAACTTGTAACCATTTCCTCATGCCCATCTTCTACGATCCAATCTTTTCGTTTGTCTCCCTTTCGCACTTCATGGTCGATACGTTCAATGCCAGCCGCCCGGTGCTGTTGACCTATTTTGGTTTGAGCGAATCGCAGATCGCCCTTTTCTCCACCATTTACATTTGGGCTTCGGCTTTGACCCAACCCGTTTTTGGCTGGCTCTCTGACCGTATGGGTCCGCGCTGGCTGGCGGGTGGCGGCGTGCTTTGGATGACGGTTTTCTACTCGCTGGCGTTGACCCTGCCGGGTAACGGCGGGCTGACCTGCCTCATCATTGCGGCGTTGGGGTCTTCAGCCTTTCACCCGGTGGGAGCTGTGCAAGCCACCCTGCGCGGACGTGAATTCATGAAAGGGCGTGAGGCAACATCTACTTCGTTGTTCTTCACCGCCGGGCAGATGGGGCATTTTGTGGGTCCCATTGTCACCGGGTTGATCCTGGCTTATCTCAAAGTACCGGGTATGTATATCCTGCCTGTGGTATCCATTCCCATCGGGTTGACCTTGCTGTATCAATTGCGGCATAACCCTCCGCATCCGCAGCCAGTGAAGACGGTGATCTCACGACGGAACAGGGCGGGGTGGGCTTTTATTATCATTTTGATGATGGTTGCGACCTTGCAATCTTGGGCGCAGTCGAACATGGTGAATCTGATTCCCAAGTACATCAAAGATTTGGGGCAGAGCGCCACCATTTACGGCAGTATGGCAGGATTGTTCATGGGCGGTTCGGCGTTAGGCAATGTCATCGGCGGGTATTTGGCAGACCGTCACCCAAAGCGGATCGTGGCGGCGCTGGCGTTGCTTTTCTCGTCTGTCCCTATTTTTCTTATCAGCCGCATTGGTTGGTCAGGGTGGTTGTTTGTGCTTGTTCCGCTTGCCGGGGCGGGGACGGGAGCCGTGCATAGCATTATGGTGGTGTTGGCGCAGCGTATCATTCCCGGCGGCATGGCGCTGGCTTCGGGCTTGATCCTGGGATTTATCTTTTCATCTGGTGCGCTGGGGCTGTTGTATACCGGTCATTTGGCAGAGTTGTACGGCTTCCCTTATGTGCTGACG
>JBAIYF010000016.1:0-3447 GCA_037916115.1 Anaerolineales bacterium | reverse complement strand
TGTTGGCGCATACTCCCTAACCGAACCCCAAAGCGGATCGGATGCAGGAACCATGCGCAGCCGCGCCACCCGCGACGGTGATTTTTACGTTTTGAACGGGCGCAAATCCTGGGTCACCAGCGGACCTGTGGCAGATTACTTCGTCGTATTCATGATGACCGACCCGGAGAAAAAACAAAAAGGCGTGAGCGCCTTTCTGGTGGATGGAAAAACCCCCGGACTTACCCGCGGCAAAAAGGAACCGAAGCTGGGCATTCGCGCCTCGGCGACCAGCGAGTTGATCTTTGACAACTGCCGCGTGCCCGCCGAAAACCTGCTCGGCAAGGAAGGCGAAGGCTTCAAAATAGCCATGACGGTTCTGGACGCGGGAAGAATTGGGATCGCCACCCAGGCATTAGGCATCGCTGAAGCCGCCTACGAAGCAGCCCGCAAATACGCCGGCGAACGTGAAGCCTTCGGGCAACCCATCGGACAATTCCAAGGAACCGGCTTCAAACTCGCAGATATGAAAACCCGCATTGAAGCATCGCGCCTGCTGATCTACAACGCAGCCATCGCCAAGGAAAAATCCAAGGGCGGCGAGAAACGCTATTCTCTTGAAGCCTCCATGGCAAAATTATTTGCCTCTGAAACTGCCATGTATGTCACCCATCAGGCAGTACAGATCCACGGCGGCATGGGCTACAGCAAGGAATTGCCTGTGGAACGTTACTTCCGCGACGCAAAGATCACCGAGATATACGAAGGTACAAGCGAGATACAAAGACTGGTGATCTCGCGCATTGAAATGGAGAAATAACGCCCGGTTATGATGTACGGGCAGATAAAATGAAAGCCATTCTCTTTCATACCCACGGTGGACCAGAAGTTCTGGAATATTCAGATTTTCCCACCCCTCAGCCAAAACCCGGCGAAGTGCTCATCCGCCTGCGAGCCGCCGCGCTCAACCGCATGGACGTGATGGTCCGTAATGGCTGGCAGGGACTGAAACTCGAATACCCGCACATCCCCGGCGCAGACGGTGCTGGAGAGATCGTGGAACTCGGCGAAGGCGTGATGGAATTCAACGTCGGAGAGCGGGTTGTCATCAATGCCAATCTAGGCTGCGGCGAGTGTGAAGCCTGCCAAACTGGAAAAGATAATCTCTGCAAGAATTGGCACCTGCTCGGCGAAACCGTCCGCGGAACGTATTGTGAATACATCTCCCTGCCCGTTCGTCAATTACACAAGCTGCCCAATGGTTTTGGTTATCACCAAGCCGCTGCAGCCGCCCTCGTCTACCAGACTGCGTGGCACTCCATGACCGTTCGCGGCGGGGTCAAGGCTGGGGAAACCGTGGCAATCGTCGGCGCGGGTGGAGGCGTGAATTCTGCATCCATTCAAATTGGAAAATACCTTGGCGCAAAAGTCATTGTCATTGGTTCGAGTGCAGAGAAACTAAAACAAGCTGAAGCCCTTGGCGCGGACGTACTTATTGACCGATCACAGGAAGCGGACTGGTCGAAGGCGGTATTCCTCGCCACGAACAAACGCGGCGCCGACGTGATCGTGGACAATGTTGGCACGACCTTCCCTCTCAGCCTGCGCGCACTCGCAAAAGGCGGGCGTCTGCTGACCGTTGGCAACAGCGGCGCGCCGAAATTTGAAATTGATAACCGCTATATTTTCGCAAAACACCTTTCGATCATTGGCTCAACCATGAGCACCATCGCCGATTTCCGCGAAGTGATGGATCTGGTCTTCGCCGGTAAACTTACACCCATCCTTGACACAACCTTCCCGTTGCAAGAAGCCGCCGCCGCCCAGGAACGCTTATGGCACGGCGAAAATTTCGGAAAGATCACACTAGACATCCCCTGATGAATTTTCTAAAACGCATTGCTCCTTTTGAAGCCGTGCTGATCGTTGCGATGATGTTCCTGCACATCCGCGCGAGCATGGCAGACCCATACACATTCCCCAATCACTGGTTCGTCAGAGATGACGCCTATTACTATTTCAAGGTCGCGCAGAATATCGCCGAGGGAAATGGCAGCACCTTTGACGGCATCAACATCAGCAACGGCTATCATCCGCTGTGGATGTTGATCTGCATTCCGATCTTTGCATTGGCAAAATATGATCTGGTTCTACCGCTGCGCATCTTATTGATGGTTATCGCCGTCATTCACACCGCAACAGCGATCATGCTTTACAGGCTGGTCAAAACGCACATCTCGCACGCAGTTGCCATGCTTACAGCCATTTTCTGGTCGTTCAACGGTTACATTCACGGCACGGTTTATAAAATGGGATTGGAAACGCCCATTGCAGCGTTCTCCGTTGTATGGATGGTCTATCTGCTTTCGCAGTTCGAAAAGGAATGGCGTACCGCCTCGGTATCACGCACACGCATTGCCCTCTTTGGGCTGGCAGCCGCCATCACCATGTTCAGCCGCCTCGACCTGATCTTCTTCGCGGTCATCATCGGCATATGGATCGTCTTCCGCGGCACACCCATCCGCTATTTCGCACTTTTCGACATCGCCATCGTCTTCATGTCAATGACGAGCGCCGTGATCCTGCGAACCGGCTTCGAGGCGTATAACACCATCTATGCGCCGTCCGCGGTCATTGCCGTTGTTATCTCGATCCTGACCACACTGATCGCGCTGTATTTTTTCGGCGCCTATCAACATCCGCGCGCCATGCCGGTTTGGAAGATGCTGCGACAAATATTGTTTGCTGTCATAACCAGCACCATTGCAACAGCCGGTATTTTTATTCTGCTTTCTGAAATAGGATTGGCAGGCGACTTCCCCCGCTCAGCTTTTGCGCTCAACCTCATATTCAGCCTGATACTCATCTGCGCTTCACGCCTGACCGCAGCCTGGTTCTCAGACCCAAGCCGGGTCTCCGCTGAAAGTCCGCTGGCGCAATTCAAGCTGCGTTGGAAAACCTGGCTCAACGAAGGAGTCATCTATTACGGCATCCTCGGCGGTTTGCTGCTCGCCTACATGGTATTCAATCATTTCGCCTTCGGCACCTCCAGCCCGGTCAGCGGACAGATCAAACGCTGGTGGGGCAGCATGGGCAGCACCATTTACGACCACCCCGCCATGGATTGGAAATCCTATTTTGGATTAAGTGACGAAGCGTCTTTTGAAACCGCCCGCCCATTTACAGACTACCTCTGGTACGCCTCCGAATGGATCCGCCCATACATGCCCGGCGCGAACCTTGAAGAAGAACGATTCTTTCTTGTGTTTTTCATTGTCGTTCTACTCTGTCTGCTGATCGTCTTTTTCAACAAACGCCGTACCCGGCAAGTCTTCAAGAACCTGGCTTTCGCGCCATTGCTTGCGGGTGCATCATTCACATCCTGTCGTATTCCGCTACAGCCTATGGCGGCGCAAAGGAATGGTATTGGGTCACCCAAATGGTCGTTATGACCCTGTTCCTCGCCCT
>JBAIYF010000015.1:0-3678 GCA_037916115.1 Anaerolineales bacterium | reverse complement strand
CAATGCCAGCTCCCAACGTGCCGACAAGTGCGGCTTCGCCCAACACCATGCCGAAGACCTGCTCGCGGGTGTAGCCGAGACTGCGCAGCGTGCCAAACATGGCACGGCGTTGGATGACGGAAAAAGTCATGGTGTTGTAAATGAGGAAGATGCCAACCACCAACGCCAGCAGGCTGAGCGCGGTCAGGTTGACACGGAAGGCGGCGGTCATGGTGTTGACCTGGTCGTTGCGCGTGGCGGAGGCGACAAGTAAATTACCCGCAGGGAGCGCCGATGTAAGTGCGGCTGTGTCGTAGCCTTCGGGCAGGATTAGGTCAATCTGGGTGAGTTTGCCTGCTGTGTCGGTCAGGCTTTGGGCAGTGGCGATGTCGGTGATGATAAGTGTATCGAGCGCGCGGCGGGCAAAGTCATTGGACGGTTCCAGCAAACCGACCATATAAGCACTGCGAGCCCTGCCGTTGATGGAGAGTTCCAGGCGACAGGAGTCATTAAGTTCGCCAATACATGGCGTCAAGCCGTAGCGTTCAGCAGTTGGTGCAGAGAGCAAAATTGCGCCAGGTTGGGTCAGAAGCGGAGCGATGGATTGAAAGTCAAAGCCTTGTCCCCCGCCGAGATAACTGCGGAAGGGCGCTTCGGCGAATGGGTCAATGCCAAGCAAGGTAAATGGAATCTCCCCCAGCTGCGGGCTGACGACAAAAGCACGCACAGTTGGTGCGCTCTCGAATTGACCGCGCCACTGCGGGTCGGTGCGCAGACGAACGTAGAGAGTTTCATCCACCCCTCCGCTCCCGGCAACGATGGCATGCGTGGCGCGTCCGGTGATGGCACTGGCGCTCAGGTCGAAGGCGCGCTCGGCGCTGGCATTGGCAAGGTCAATGCCAACCATGACTGCCACACCAAGCGCAATGCCTAACGTCATCAGCGCAAATTGGATCGGGTGCCGAAGCAGGGTGCGGAGCGAAAGCATGGACTTTAGCGCTCCGTAACCAGTTGACCATGCGAAAGGCGCAAGACTCTGTCCGCGTAGGAGGCGGCTTCGGCGCTATGCGTGACCATCAACAGGGTACGGTTTTGTTCGCGGGTTAGTTTTGCCAGCAGAGACATGACCTGTGCGCCAGTCTCTTCATCCAGATTGCCGGTCGGTTCGTCAGCGAGGATCAGCAACGGGTCGTGAACCAGCGCCCGGGCAAGTGCGACGCGCTGTTGTTCGCCGCCGGAAAGCTTTTCGGGAAACGTCGCCCAACGATCGATCAATCCAACAGAGTCCAGAAAATCTTTGGCTTTCTTCTGTGCCTGAGCATGCGGGACGCGGTTTAGTTCCAGCGG
The DNA here is from genome assembly GCA_037916115.1 of Anaerolineales bacterium. Lineage (GTDB taxonomy): Bacteria > Chloroflexota > Anaerolineae > Anaerolineales > Villigracilaceae > Villigracilis. The sequence goes on along the minus strand of JBAIYF010000015.1, from coordinate 2,352 downwards.
CAGGCTGATGTTCTCGCCGACAGTCAGCGTGGGGATCAAATTGAAGAACTGAAAAATGAAACCGATGCGCGCGCGGCGGAAGAGTGTCCGCTCGCGTTCGGGCAGGCGGGCGAGGTCGCGCCCGTCCACCCAGATCTGCCCGCTATCGGGCGCGTCAATGCCGCCGATGAGATTGAGCAGGGTGCTCTTGCCGCTGCCGCTCTTGCCGATGATGGCGGTCATTTCGCCGGGCTGGAATTCGGCGTGCGCATTCTGCAAGACAACGCGTTGCACGTCGCCCTCGTAGTAGGATTTGGTCAGGTCATGGAAACGAAGGAAGGCTGTCATCTCAAGTAGGACTTTCACAAAGCATGTTGTCTAATCTTTCACAAACCAACTGACGTATCATACACCCATGAACTTTCTTAAGCCCGCACACTTTCATACGATTCTCATTTCAGCCGCACTTCTGTTGACTGCCTGCATGCCGCAAGCCACGCCTGCCGCTGAGTTGAAAGCCGCGGAATTTTCCCCCGAAATTCCAGATGGATTCACCTATGCAGATGGCTCACGTCCGCTGACCTTTCCCGCCGATTTTGGCGCGCATCCAGACTTTCGAACGGAGTGGTGGTACTACACTGGAAACTTGTCCACGTCCGACGGTCGTCCCTTCGGTTTCGAGTTGACGGTGTTTCGAGTAGGCTTGGTCCCCCCCACTGTGGATATGCCCGACGACTCGACATGGTATGGAAACAGCCTGTATTTTGCCCACTTCGCTCTCAGCGACATCGAAGCAAATGAGTTCCATGCCTACGAACGTTACTCCCGCCCGGGTCCCGGTTTGGCAGGCGCGCAGGCAAGTCCGTACCGCGTCTGGCTAGAAGATTGGAGCATCGTCGAAACGGGCAAAGACTCCTATCACCTGCAAGCCGCGCAAGACGGAATCGCCATTGACCTGAACCTGAGCGACGAAATGGGCGTCATCCTGCACGGCGAAAATGGATACAGCCGCAAAGGAAAAGAAGTAACAAACGCCTCGTACTATTACAGCCAGCCGCGCTTGCGCGCCGAAGGGACAATACAAGTGCAAGACGAAACCTATCAAGTCAGCGGGTTGGCATGGAAAGATCACGAGTTCAGCACCGGCGTTCTGGATGAAGGACAGATCGGCTGGGACTGGTTCTCGCTGCAATTCGACGATAGCGCAGCGTTGATGCTGTTCCAGTTGCGCGAATCAGGCGGCGGGACGTCTGATTCGTCCAGCGGGACTTTTATCCACGCTGACGGTTCGACTCAGTCCCTGCAAAACGAAAACTTCAGCATCACCGTCCTTGACCAATGGCGCAGTCCACACACGGGTGGCATGTATCCATCGGCATGGCAGATTCAATTGGATGAACCCAATTGCCTGCTCAATATCCGCCCGTGGATGTCGGACCAGGAAGTCAATTTCCCCGCAGTCACCTATTGGGAAGGAGCCGTCCGCTTTGAAGGGAGTTGCAATGGCAAGGCTGTAAATGGCAATGGCTACATCGAGTTAACAGGGTATGCAGGCAACCTGCCCCTGCCGTAGCTCACAAACATCGTTTTATAAGTCATCTGTACAGAGAGCATAAAAGCAGGAAAATCAGAATGCAGCAATACTGCCAGAAGTTGACGATAACTTAGCATAACTTGGCTGAGCTTTGCACATGGACACAAACCTCCCCCTCCTCAAACTTCCCAAGTCATTCAAATGCAATAAAAAATAGCAAAACGTCGTTGAGGCGTTTTGCTATTTTTGCGAAAGACAGGTTTGTCCTGCTATTTTGTATGCTCCTTGATCGCTCTCACAGAGCCTGCATGTCGGCTGTTATAGTTGCGCAACAGATTGATGGAATTTTGAGCCGCTGCACGGTCAATTACGTTGCCGCTGCTGTCAAAGCCAGGATGGCGATAGACCAATGAGGCCGCAGTATCCAATGATGAGTTACAAACATTGAGGTGCCCGACCAAATGATTCTTCTCGGATGATTTGGCATCTTTGTTAGACTCGATCCAGTTATCTACCATTTGATGAGCTTTTGGATGGACTGATTCCTGCGCATGGTACACAGAAATAGCCGCCTCCCATTGATTTTTCAGGTTCTTATCCTTATCGTTCGAAGCAGCAACAGTCAAATTTGGAAAGGCAGCCATTACCAATCCGATAACAACGATAATAGATGCCACCCGCCACAAAATTCTACTCCTTAACATCGCGAACTCCTTCTTGCTGGGGAACACCAGCAAACTCAACGTAGCACGCTCAAGAAGTTGGAGCATTAAATCGTTGTAAATTTTCCGTATGAGAGAATTTCGGGCATTTTCATAAAACAACCAATAAATACATAA
>JBAIYF010000014.1:0-4567 GCA_037916115.1 Anaerolineales bacterium | reverse complement strand
GTGGAAACCGGGGACTCGCTCAACGGGGTGACTTTGATCGAGTCATATACGAAGCCAAGTGAACTGCCTTCGCGTTCGGTGTAGGTTTCCCAGTTCTGGCGGGTGAGGCGGCGTGTGGCTTCTTCCGCCTCGGCACGCGCGCGTGAGGCATCCGCCAAAAGGCGGATGTTCTCGACCTGCTGACCAACCTGGTTCGCAATGGCGCTAATGAACTGGCGGTCTTCATTCGTCAACCCCTTGTTACCTTTTACGAAAAGCTTGCCGATCTGCATGTTCAAGGTTTGCATGATGGCTTCGTGATCGTACTGCTCTGGTTTGGGGGCGCTGAACGGTTCCACGGCGGCTTGATCGTATGCATAGCCAATGCGTTCGGCATTGTTGATCGCATCCAAAAAGTTTTCCCAGCTTTTGTGGGCATACTGTTTGGTCGCCTCTTCCGCTTCGGTGCGGGCGCGTTCGGCGGCGGCGAGCAGGCGCAGGTTTTCGATCTGAAGTGCGGCTTGCTGAGCTATGGCATTCGCCAGTTTGACATCATCCTCGGTCAAGGTGCGCTCGGTCGGTTTGACTACCTTGACTTCGCCGATGGGCTTTCCGCTCGAGATCAGCGGACTCTTGATCAATTCCGCTTCATCCGGGACTGGCTGCTGGTTGCCCCTTACAGGGAGGATTCTATCGCCCGTAAAAGCAAACCCAACCTCTTCTTTCTCATAGATGACGGGTGCTGAGAGTGGTCTGTTTCCTTGTTGCTTGAGGCGTGTTTCCAGTTCGCGGATGCGCGCCTGAAGAGAAACAACCTGTTGTTCCAGAGCACCGACGTCCTGCGACTCGGCTTTCTGCAGAGGGGGCTGCTGTGCCCCGTTTTCAGGGTTGGAATGTTCGTGCCCGTTGGAAGGTGTAGTGATAATGTCCTTCATCCCGGAGAACAGGTCTTCCACGCGCTTTTGCGATTTTTGATTCTGGGTCATCGGCAGTGCTCCTGCTGGAAGTTCCTAAGAGGAAGAATCGTTGTCTTTCAAGCTCAACTGGGCAATGGTCATCGGTGCGCCAAGGGCATGACCCAGTTCGCGCGCGGCGATCTGGAGCACGGCTTCCACGGTGGTGGCGCTTTGGATCTTTTGGTTGATGACGTTCAGGGTACTTTCGCGCTGTGCCTGTCTTTGCGCCTGGGTAAAGGTGCGGGCGTTTTCGAGCGCTACGGCAACCTGGGCTGCCAGAGTGGTCTTGATGCGGACATCTTCATCTGTGAAGCGGTTGACGATGTTGGCTTGCACGTCGAACACGCCGACAAGACGGTTACCCACGATCATGGGCACTGCCATTTCTGAACGGGTTTCTGGCAGGAGTGGGTTCGGAAGGAAGTCCGGCTCAGCGGTAACGTCGTTCGCGATAACACCTTCCTTGGTGCGGGCGGCGCGGGCAACCAGTGAGTGTTCATTGCTAATCGAGATGCTTCTCTTTTGAGATACCATTTCGCGCCCAACCTCACCAGCGCCGGAGGTGAGTACCAGGTTTTCACCGGCATCATCCATTACATAGACGTGAGTGTGGTACAGATTAAATCGTTCCTTGGTCAAGTCCACCACGCGCTGGAGCATTTCGTCCGTATCAAGAATGGTGGCGGCGGCAGTACTGATGGCTGCCACGGTGTCGAGCTCTGCCGCGCGTTTTGCCATCAATTCTTCATCCAGTTTGCGCTGCGTAATGTCGGTACGGATGGCTAGGTAGCGTTCGGGCTTCCCAGCTGCGTTCAAGATCGGGACGATGGTGGTATCGACCCAGTAGAGGCTGCCATCTTTCGCGCGGTTGCGAATTTCGCCATGCCACACCTTTCCATTGGCAATGGTCACCCACAGGTTGCGGATGAATTCTTTGGGGTGGTAACCCGAGTTGAGCAGGCGGTGATCCTGCCCGAGCAGCTCTTCGCGCGGGTACTTGGATATCTCAACCAGCTTGTCGTTCACGTAGGTGATCTTGCCGCTCACGTCGGTGATGGCAACGATGGAGTGCTGGTCGAGTGCATATTTTTGCACGTCCAATTCACGCAGGAGCGTTTCCGCCTCACGACGTCTTTTTTCATTTTCCTCGAACTGCCGGAGCGACTCAATATGGGCACTGAGGCGGTCTGTTACGGCAAGCATTAGATCCATCGATTCAGTATTATGTTTGTCCATGCCTTGTACTGCAAGTTTACCGACAGTCTCTTCGCGGATCTTGATTGGCAGTGTAAATACTCCATTTTCTGCAGGGGAGTTGCCGTTTTCGAGCGGTTTGACCTCTTTGAGATCATAGAGGTAACCGATTTGACCTGTCGATTTGTTTTCGAGGTATTCCTGCCAGCCTTCACGGGTGATGCGGCGGGTTGCCTCTTCCGCTTCCTGGCGGAAGCGTTCGGCGCTTTCCAGCAGGCGCAGGGATTCGATATGCTGAGAAACCTGCCTTGCCACAGCTTCGGCAAGCGCCTGTCCGCGGACGGGGTCTGCCTGTTCTTCCAATTCGATCACCAAATTGCCAAGTGCTTCGCCGGTAACTTCGATCGGCACTGCAAGGGCGTTTTCGCTGGCGGGTTGTGCTTCAGCCGGGTCGGACAATGGAGTAATGCGGTCCTGTTCATAGACAAAACCAGTATGCTCCGGCTTGTGGACGGCGTCCATATAAGTTTCCCAGTCTGCGCGAACCTGGCTGCGAGCTTGTCTTTCCACTTCAACACGGGCTTGTTCAACCTGGGCAAGGAAGTTAGCGTTTTGGATCGTAATGGCAAGCTGACCAGCCATGGCTTCAAAGGCGGGTAGGAGTTCTTCGTTCAATGCATTACTATGAACACTCTGCATATCCAGCACGCCCACCACTTCGTTACCTACCATCAGTGGGATCGTCATTTCAGAGCGGGTTTCTGGCAGCAATACGTTGGGCCTGAAGGTGGCACTTTTCAGAGTATCGGCGATGATGATGGATTTCTTTTCAAGCGCCGCGCGTCCGTTCAGGGAGTTCAGGTTAAGTTGCAGTTTGTGTTCCTGGCTTAATAGTTCCCTACCCGCTTCACCGGTACCGGCGCGGAGGACGAGCTGGGTCTTGCTGGGGTTCAGCAGGTACACCTGCACATAGTAAAGGTCAAACTGTTCGCGGATGAGTTCAGCCGCATCTGTGAGCAGTTCTTGAAGGTCGCGTACCTGTGATAGGGTACGCCCAACCTGAGCTGCAAGTTCAAGGTTGCGGGTACGGGCATGGATACGCTCTTCCAGCGAAGAAACCAATTCTCGCAGGCGGGCTGTCATGGCATTGAATGCCTTTGCCAGAGTACCAGTCTCGTTCTCCGCTTCCACAACGGCGGTGACGTTAAGATTTCCCTGCTGAACCGATTCAGCCACGGCTGTCAGATTCAAGATCGGTTGAACGATCTGCCCGGTGAGGTACCAGAGGATGTATAGGGCAAGGGCGAGTAATGCCAAGCCGATCACAACTTCCAACAGGGCAGTGGCGGTTGCCTGAGCCGTGATAGCGCTGAACGGAATGATCAGGCTGAACGACCATTTTGAGCCAACGTCACCGATATCGACTGGTGAGAACACACGCAGATACTGACCATCGGGGCTGAGGCTGACAAAGGTTTCCTCCGCAGCAATGCGCGGCTGAAGTTCGGCGAAATCTTCAAAAAGGAGGGTGGCAGATTGATTTACATATTCGGGGCTTTGGTGAACAGCAACCAGTGTGCCTGTATCGGTCAACAGAATCGCTTCGGCTTGGTTGTTATAGAGGTTCACATTGTCCACAATGTCTTGTACGAAGGCAATGGGCGCATCCACACCGGTGATGCCAAGGAATTGTCCATTGACAACGATCGGAATAGTGAAGGTAGCCATCACAGTGTCCACACCTGCCACGGGGTAGATCTCAGGGGCATTTGTGTATTCCCGGCGGGTTTGGCGTGGGATGAGATACCAGTCACCATCGCCCGGTACTTCATAGTCGATCAACGGTTCCACCGTTACGCTGCCATCGGGGCGGCGCACCCAATAGGGAATAAAGCGTCCCGTCTCATCGTATCCTTCTTTCCCAGCATACAAAGAGTCGAGCCCGTCAAAAGCATTCGGTTCCCAAAGAGTGTACGATGCCAAAAAGGTGGGGTTTTCCTCCACCACTTTTTTGATCATGGCATTCACCTGGGCGCGGCTTAATCGGATCGGGTTTTTCGGGTCTTTTATGCCTTCAAAGGCGTCTGCCAGGGTGCGTGCAGTGGATATTGGGGTACTTAATTCATCGCGAATGCGGGATGCGTTCAGTTCGGCTACAGCCATGGCTTCGTTTTCCGCGGCTTTAATGGCTGCCTGACGGGTGGTCACAATGGTGTAAGCCAGCAGTGCAATTGCAGTTACAGCAATGATCACACCCGTCCAGACGGTGATCTGCAAACGTAGGCTTTGGTTGATTCTTTCGAGGAAATTTGGCTTCGAAGTTCGCATGTTTTCTTGATTTTTATCCATTTTGATTTCTCCTTCGCAATGGAATTAGCTGGCGCTGCCGTTATTCTGGCTGGATAGAATCGCTTTTACACGTGCTGCGCCGAGCGCCG
>JBAIYF010000013.1:0-4859 GCA_037916115.1 Anaerolineales bacterium | reverse complement strand
GGATCGAAACCAGAACCCCAACCACAATGGTCGTGAGATGGAAGCCTTCATAATTGAAGAAATCCGGGATGTAACCGCCGCTGATGTTGCGGAAGCCTTCGGGGAAGGGTCCGATCGACTCACCACGAACCATAACCAGAGTGAGACCTCGGAAAATCAACATGCCTGCCAAAGTCACAATGAAGGCGGGGATCTTAAGATAGGCAACCCAATATCCCTGCCATGCACCGATCAGAGCGCCGACTCCGATGGCGATCACAATGGCGAGTTCCCAACTCCAGCCCCATTTTACGATCATGACACCTACAATGGCGCCAACGAAAGCAGCAACCGAACCGACGGAAAGGTCGATCCAGCCGGATACGATGATCAGCAGCATCCCCAGCGCCATAATAACGACGTAACTGTTTTGAAGAACCAGGTTCGTAATATTGATCGGCTTTAGAAGGATGCCGTCGGTCATGAAATAGAAGAAGATCATGATCGCGATCAACGCGATCAACATGCCGTACTCACGAATGTTGTTCCTGAAAAGGCTGGATAGAGTTTTCATTGGGCGGTAACCTCTTGGTCAAACATGATGTGCTTCATTACAATTTCTTGCGAGGCTTCTTTGGCGGGCATTTCACCCACAATCTTGCCGTCTCGCATTACATAAATACGATCGCAAACCCCCAAAATTTCAGGAAGTTCTGAAGAGATCATAATGATCGCCTTGCCTTCCCTGGCAAGCTGATTGATGATGGTGTAGATTTCGTATTTTGCCCCTACATCGATACCGCGGGTGGGTTCATCAAGGATGAGAATATCCGGGTTTGCAAAAAGCCATTTACTGAGAACCACCTTCTGCTGGTTGCCACCGGAAAGATTCAATGCCAATTGCAAAATGCTTGAACATTTGATGTTTAACTTGTCTCGGTATTCACGGGTGATGGTTAATTCCTTGGGCTCATTGATAACACCTCTGTCTGCAACCGCTTCCAGGTTGGCAAGGGTAATGTTGTCCTTGATCTCCTCGATAAGAACAAGCCCGTAGGATTTTCGGTCTTCCGTAGCATAGGCAATGCCATTCTCGATTGCTTTATCTATCGTGCTGATGTCGATTTCTTGTCCGTTTTTGAATGCCTTGCCGCTAATTCGTGTTCCATATGCGCGTCCAAAGATGCTCATGGCGAGTTCCGTTCTGCCTGCACCCATTAGACCTGAAATACCGACCACTTCTCCGCGATGGACTTTGATGTTGACGTTATTGCTGACCTTGCGGTTTTCATGCTGTGGATGGTAGACATTCCAATCTTTTACTTCAAAGATCACCTCGCCGACCTTTGATTCGCGCGGCGGGAAGCGATGGGTCATGTCGCGCCCTACCATTCCGCGGATGATCCGGTCTTCTGTAATGGCATCTTTGTGGCAGTCCAGTGTTTCGATTGTGGTGCCATCCCGTAAGATGGTGATGGAGTCTGCTACTTTGGAAATTTCACTAAGTTTATGCGAGATCAAAATGGAGGCAATGCCATTTTTCTTGAACTGAAGCAGCAACTCAAGAAGTTTCTCGCTGTCGTTTTCATTAAGGGATGCGGTGGGTTCATCCAGAATCAGGAGTTTTACTTTTTTCGCCAATGCCTTGGCAATTTCAACCAATTGCTGTTTGCCCACACCAATATCTGTGATCAATGTGTCTGGTGATTCATGTAGCCCCACTTTATTCAAAAGCTCTTTCGTTCTTAGAATGGTTTCATTCCAATCAATAATTCCAAATTTCTCACGTTCATTGCCAAGAAACAGGTTTTCGGCAATCGAGAGATAAGGGATCAAGGCAAGTTCCTGATGAATAATCACCAACCCGACTTCTTCTGATTGGCTGATATCCTGGAACCTGCATTCCTTTCCCTCAAAATAAATATCCCCATCATAGGAGCCGTACGGATAGACACCGCTTAGAACTTTCATCAGGGTAGATTTCCCGGCGCCGTTTTCCCCCACCAGGGCATGAATTTCGCCCCGTTCAACACTAAAGCTGACATTGTCCAACGCCTTCACGCCGGGGAATGTCTTCGTAATGTTCCGCATTTCGAGGATAACTTCAGACATGGTTTACTATCCTTGATGTTTTTTTATTTTACTTTGTAAGCAAATTGGTGTGTGGGGCATTTACGCCCCACACACCAATTGGGAAGACCTTACTTCAGGTCGTCAGCGCTGATGTAGCCGCTTTTGACGAGCAGTTCTTCGTAGTTGTTGATGTCAACACTGTAGGGGGTCAGGAGGTAGGAAGGAACAACCTTGACGCCGTTGTTGTAGGTTTCGGTGTCGTTGATGTCAACGGTTTCACCCTTGAGTGCCTGATCCACCATCTTGGCGGTTTGGGCAGCGAGTTCGCGGGTGTCTTTGAAGACGGTGTAGGTCTGTTCACCGGCGATCATGGCCTTGACGGAGGCGACTTCCGCATCCTGACCGGTGATGACAGGCCAGGGCTGGTCAGCGGTGCCATATCCAACGCCGCGCAGGGCAGCGATGATACCGCGGCTGAGACCATCGTACGGGGAGAGCACTGCGTCAACGCGCTTGTCGGTGTAGTTGGCGCTCAGGAGGTTCTCCATGCGGGACTGAGCAACAGCGCCGTCCCAGCGGAGGGTACCAACAACATCCATGCCGGTCTGGCCGGACTGAACAACAAGTTTGCCTTCATCGATGTAGGGCTGGAGGACGGACATGGCGCCATCATAGAAGTAGAAGGCGTTGGTGTCGTCAGGGGAGCCGCCGAAGAGCTCAATGTTGAAGGGACCAGCCTGGTTTTCGAGGTCGAGACCTTCGATGATCTGGGTGCCTTGGATCACGCCCACGCCGAAGTTGTCGAAGGTGGCGTAGTAGTCAACATTTTCGGTGTTGGAGATCAAGCGGTCGTAAGCGATCACGAGCACGCCGGCTTCTTTTGCCTTGGCAAGCACATCAGAAAGGGTTGAACCGTCGATGGCGGCGATCACGAGCACATCAGCGCCCTTGGTGATCATGTTTTCGATCTGGGCGATCTGGTTCGGGATGTCGTTGTCAGCGAACTGAAGGTCGGTGGCGTAGCCAAGTTCTTCGAAGGATTTGACCATGCTTTCGCCGTCAGAGATCCAGCGGGTCGAGGTCTTGGTGGACATGGAGATGCCGACCATCTTCTGCTCGCCGCCTTCAGCAGGGGCTGCTTCGCCGCCACCGCCACAGCCAGCCAATACCAGGCTGAGCAGGACGAGGACTGCCAACAGGTTGTAAAGCAATTTCTTTGACATTTTTTTCTCCTTGTGGATTTTTTGTTGTTGGCGTTTCTGAATTGTTGACAGGGTTGGGTGTTTCAGCATACGGGCCTGTCTGAGGAGATGTGCTTTCGCGCCAACTGTCAAAAGCCATCTCCTTATGCTCTAGGGAGATCGGGTGGGGGATGTGCTTTCTCGGACGATCAGTGATGGGGGAATGAATTTTGACTGCAGTTCAAGGATCTGATTTTCCTGCCGCGTTTGGATCATTTCAACAACAGTTTGCACGGCAGTTTTTCCAAGTAGTTGTAAGTTTTGTGAGATGGTTGAGAGGGATGGATAGAAGAAAGCAGATTCGGGGATATTATCAAAGCCAATGACAGCTAATTGTTCCGGAACTTGAATTCCCCGGCGGTGTGCTTCACGTAGCACACTCAATGCCATTTGGTCATTGCCTGCAAAAACGGCATCCATATCCGGAAACGCCTCAATGAGCTGATTGAATGCCTGCTCACCGCTTGCCGAAGACCAGTTGCCTTCTTTACAATGATGCTCTGGGGCTTCCAGTCCGGCGTTTTCCATTGTTGCACGCCAACCTCGTTTGCGTTCTTCTGCTTCCCACCATGTTAGGGGACCTGAAATATGCCCGATTTTTTTTCTTCCGCAGTCCAGTAAGTGTTGGGTGGCTAGAACCCCCCCCTGGTAATTATCGGTCACCACACTCATGATCCCTTCGCGCGGTTCCATGGCAATAAACACAAAAGGAACCGAAACTTTCTCGAGGCTTTTATCCAACCATGCATGGCTATCGCCGATCTCTGGTGCCACCCAAAGTACCCCATCCACCTGCCGGGACAAGAGAGAGCCGATGATGTTATCAATGTTGGACAGGTCGAATGCGTCGATTTCTTTCATTAACAACATGTAACCAAGTTCATCTGCCGCGTCGGCGACACCGTTCAAAGTTTGAGAGGGACCAATGTATTTCAACCCAAAAGTGACGACCCCCAAAGTATAACTGCGCTGTTGAATCAGACTGCGGGCAAGAGTGCTGGGGCGGTAGCCCATTTCCTCTACCACTGCCTCCACCCGTTTTCGGGTCTCGTTTGACACGTAGGAAAAATTATTCATGACGCGCGAAACAGTTTGAGTAGACACTCCAGCTGCATAAGCTACATCTTTAATGGTGACGCGTTTTTTGCGGTCGGGGAGGGTCAAGGAGGGTACCTGTATGTGTAACATGTTATCGATAACATGTTATCGATAACATAATAGCAACCATAAAGCGAAATGTCAAGTGGCAATTTTTTATGACCCAAATGGGTAATTTAAGGTCGTAAATGTCCTGATTTTTCGGGTTTAAAAATGCGGGGCAAAAAGAGCGGAGTGTGGTTTGTCTGCCTGATAATGTTGTATCAATTCTTTATCTTCGAAGAGAAGAGGTGTATTCAGGAAGATGCGCGTTTCTGATGTGATGGTTCAAGATTTACCAATTATGTATTTATTGGTTGTTTTATGAAAATGCCCGAAATTCTCTCATACGGAAAATTTACAACGATTTAATGCTCCAACTTCTTGAGCGTGCTACGTTGAGTTTGCTGGTGTTCCCCAGCAAGAAGG
>JBAIYF010000012.1:0-1585 GCA_037916115.1 Anaerolineales bacterium | reverse complement strand
TCCATGCCGCGCTACTTCGGCTTGATGCCTGCGCGCTTTTCCTACCGGCTCGAATACCTCATCCGCAGACGTTGGTATCAACGCCTGTGGGACTCGGTTACCAAAAGGTCTGCATAATGTCCCTGCCCAATATTCGCCTGCTTGAAACATCCGAAGAACTTCACCTCGTCGAAGAACTGCAACGCCAGGTCTGGCCCGGCTCCGAAACAGACGTGGTACCCATGCACATGATGATCACCGTTGCCCACAATGGCGGTCTCGTTCTCGGCGCGTTCGAAGAGGAAAAACTCATCGGCTTCGTGTACGGCTTTCCCGGTCTCGAATTTACGCCTGATGGTCCGCGCCCCAAACACTGCTCGCATCAAATGGGCATCCACCCCGATTACCGCGACAGCGGCGTGGGCTTTGCGCTCAAACGCGCCCAATGGCAAATGGTGCGTCATCAGGGGCTCGACCACATCACATGGACGTATGATCCCCTGCTCAGCCGCAACGCGCGCCTCAACATTTCCAAACTTGGCGCAGTCTGCACTACCTACCGTCGAAACGAATACGGCGAAATGCGCGACGGTCTCAACGTCGGTCTGCCCTCGGATCGTTTTCAAGTGGATTGGTGGGTCAACTCACGCCGGGTGGAAAAACGACTCAGCAAACGTCCACGCCCATCGTTGACGCTACAGCATGTATACCGCAGCGGATTGAAACTCTTCTACACGCCTCAAACCCGAACCGATGGCTTGATCGTCCCCCCCGAACATTTGCCGCCCTTTGAGGAAAGACTGCTACTTGCAGAGATCCCCGTCGATTTTACGGGGCTCAAAGCCAAAGACTTTGCCCTCGGGCGCGACTGGCGCTTTTTCAGCCGTGAGCTGTTTGAAACCGCCTTCGCCAAAGATTACATCGTCACCGATTTTGTGTTCGATGCCAATGACGGCAATCCGCGCGGCATGTATCTGTTGACCCACGGCGAAAGCACACTGGACGAGTTCGAATAACTCACTGGAAAGGGTTAAATTCATGTCATCCCTTCGGGATTTGATAATATGGGCATCATTTCTATAATCCTGTCATCCCTTCGGGATTGACAACTACACAGGGGAATAAATAGACCTCTTGGACATGCCGCCTGACCTTAACCAAGAGGTTACTCAACTGATACCATGCTCAGAGACCCCGAAGGGGTCCAATGATTATAGATTTTGGAAAGTTGATAACCGAACCCCGAAGGGGTGATATAGATTCTAGAATCTTGCCATCTCTTCGGGATGGTTAACGCATGAGCCGCCCTTCGGGCGGCTCAGCGGTTGGATGGAAGAAGATCGAGAAACCTTATCGCACAGACAAGGACTATCTCCGTACGGAAGTATTGCTGCCTTCGTTGCGGCTCATGGCAGACATGCCCACAGGGTGATACGTCGGCTCGGGGCGGTTCATGCCGTAGGCGGGTGAAGGAGCGGGTTGCGGCTTGGGTGCCGGGCGCGGATAATTGCTGAGGGGTGGATTAACTTCCTGTCGTTGAACAGGCTGAACGGTCCGGGGTTGAGGCGCGGAATAAGCGGGAGCCTGAGGCTGGCGATATGTCGCA
>JBAIYF010000011.1:0-4749 GCA_037916115.1 Anaerolineales bacterium | reverse complement strand
CAGGTCAAAGAATGCCACCCCGCCGTGGTCGCGGCGTCGATTCACCCAGCCTGCGAGCGTAACCGTCTGCCCGGCATGGCTGGCTCTTAATTCTCCACATAAATGAGTTCTGTACATAGTGCGCCTCTCTTTTGTCATTGCGAGGGGATTGCTTCGCCGCAAAGAGCGCGGCTCGCAATGACGGGGGTATGATGATATAAAAAATCGCCCTGCGCGTTCGCGTCGGGCGATTTGGTTTCGACTTGTGTTATCCGTCAACCAGCAAAGCTTCGCCCAACGATTCTGAGATCGTCATTATTATTATCATTATTATTGGCGAAGTTGTTGTGATTGAACATCATAGCGCGGATTATAGCACAGAGTATTTGGAATAGCTTTCCTGATTTTCTTATAAACTGCGCGTAGACAAAGTGTAGTGTGATTGGGTCGATGGGGGTGTTTCGGTGTAGATTCAGGCTAGGAATCCACAAATCAACTCAAATTCTAGTGGGAGGCGGGGTTTCATCACAGAATTGTGAGGAAAAATTTCACAATTGTTAATGGGATTCCAATCCTCCTGCATTATCATCACCAGCCGTTGAAATTAAGATATGGAGTAAGAACATGATCGCTGGAATTTTTGTAACCGCCGCCATTCTCGCTGTGCTATACGGTATGGTCGTTTCGACCGAGCAGGTACTGAGCCACCGCGAGGAGTATGTGGTGCTCGATGAGCGCATGATAGAACATCGTTCTCGAATGTAGTTGAAGAAAGCCCCAACCTTTTGGTTGGGGCTTTCTTTATTTGTGATACTTGGATTGTCTTAGCAAAGAATATCGGATCAGCGGTCTGAGCAATTTGATCAACGGGATCTGCCAGCCCAGGGATTTTTTCAAACCCTTCAAATGGTCATCAAACGTGTGGCGCTGATAGTTCAACAGGCGTTGGCTTTCTTCCGTATCGAGCCAGTCGGTGTAATAGGATTGGGTGCTGAAATATTCTTCGGGCAGTGCGCCAATGCCGATGGCTTCGAATGCGCCTTGCACGATGTCACGCTCGCGCAGTTGGCAGCGCGGACCACCGCCCAAGTGCATGACCTTACCCCACACCTCGGCATGCTCCACGGCGTTGCAAATCGCCAGCGCCGCATCAGCGGGATGAATGTATTCCAGCCGGTCATCGAGCGGCACATCGAACATCATGCTTTGATACTTGGTGGACATCTCCACCGGAATCGCAGATGCCAGCCGGAAGATGCACCAATCCAAATTACCGCTTTGGATGATTTTCTCCGCTTCCACTTTATGACGCGCATATTCTTCCTGTGGGTTTACCGGCAGGGTCACTTTGCGCGGCGGCGTTTGGTTCTGTGTGTTGCCATACACATCATACGTGGATGTGAAAATGAAGCGCACGCGTTTTGCCTGCCTGCTTGCAGCGTTTACTAAGTTTCTGGTTCCATTGACGTTGACCCCATACGCCAGTTTGGGATTTTGATCGGTCATCGGCGGAATGATCGCCGCCAGATGGATCACCGCCTCAACCCCGCTCAAAGCTGATTCGACCACCCGTTCATCTTGAATGTCGCCCCAAACCACTTCGGGGTTGCGCTGCCAGCCTTGTACGATCTTACGTTCATTTTTTGAGTCGAACACCAAACAGCGGACCTCGTGTCCGCGTTCGAGCAATAAAGGGAGAACATGCCCGCCGACATTGCCGGTGGCACCAGTAAGTAGAATTTTCATGGTTTCCTTTCGCAATAAAAACGGACATCGCCCAGCGTGCCAGGAATGATCTCGAAACGCAGGCGGGTGGGGGTGCTGCCTGTCCACGCATCTTTGGTGGGTAGGCAGGTGAGGGTGGGGTGGGTGACTTCGGCTTCGTAGATGCCCGGCGGCATGGACTTCATCAACGCCAGCCCAAAGGCGGATGTTTCTGTACGCCAGAGCTGCGGGTATTCCTGTTTGAGCAACACGCTTTCAAAACCTACATTTGCAAAGAAGTTGAGAATGGACGTGTATTGTCCGTTAGAGGTGTGGTCAATATCTTCCAACATGGTGCCAGAGTAAACCAGCCCGTCGGGTAAATTGTCGGGTTGGGAAAGGCTGGGGTTGTTTGCGGCAAGCGTGGGGTAGGGAGAGGCGAAGCTTCCGTCTTGTTGCGAGTCGGTAAAAATTTGAATGGTCGCGTTGGGAGTGCCGTTGCCTTCGTACATTCCCGGGCTGATGTAGCCGTGGTTGGGATCGTCTTGGGGGCGGGTTTCGTTGACGATGGTGAAGATCATTTCACCGTACTCGCTGCAATTGCCGCCTGCGCAGAATGGGTAGCGCGGGTCGCGGTCGTATAAACTGCGCACGAAATAGACCGGCACACTGCCGACATAATCTTGCTGATAGGCGGGTGGATGGGTGAGGCGGGTGGTGAATGCGAGGTTGAGGAAGCCGCCGCGTTTGATGACCAGAGTGGTTTCGGCATCTTTGGGCAAACCAACGAAAGTGAACAACCCATTTGAGTCGGTGACAGCACAAACGATTTTGCGACCATCTTGCGTTTGGAGAAGTCCATTGGCAAATGGACTGGCATAAACGCAGACTTGAAATCCATTCAGCCCGCGCCGCAAAAGGTTGTGGCGCACATATCCGCGATACAGGATCGCATCGGTCTGCGGGAGAATGGTTTGTAATTCACTGAGTGAAATTTGGTTGATGGTTGCGAGGTCGATCTCTTGTTGCAGCGCATCTAGCAGCGTTGGGTCGCCACCTGTACCTTGATAGAGCAGGGATGTTCTGTGATAGAGCAGGGATGCTCTGTTGTATGGGGCTTCTACAAAAGGGGGCATGCCTGCTGTTGCGCCGTACCCTGCCAGCCCGATGATAAGAAGCGTTAGCAGTGCCAGCAGGATTCTTTTGTGACGCGGTTTCATGAAGGCGAATTATAACCAAGGCTCAGGCTTGGAGCGTTGAATCGCTGCATGGATTTTGCTAGAATGATTTTGAGAGCGCCCGCAAGGATTGGATGAAAGCGAAAGGAGCATTTCATGGACATTTGGCTGGCTTTGTACTGGACCGGACCGATCGGTGTTGGCGCGTTTCTGGCAGGGTTGGGGGTGTTATTCTGGGGTATTAGCAAACTGCGAAGCAAATAGAATAAATTGGGCGGGCGCTCTTCGCTTCTATTGACTTTTTATAGATGGAAAGATGGGATGGTAAAAAAATAGGCTTTCGAAGTTTATTGCTTCGAAGGCCCGTGTCAATTTATATCAGCCTTATTACTTCGAAGATTTCAACAGGCTTGGATTTGCCCTTTACGGGCAGGTTTTCGAGTGGTTTGGTTTCCACGTGTTTTTTCACCTGCTCGTAGGCTTCCTTGCTGATGATGATCTGGTTCTTTGCCGAATTTTCCTGAATACGTTTGGCAGTATTGACCGTGTCACTGATGGCGGTATATTCGAGGCGTTTTTCGGTGCCTATCAAGCCTAACACGGCGTCGCCGCAGTGAATACCCACACCAAATGCCAGGTGTGAATCCTCGGGCAGTTCCTTATATAAGTTTTCCACCGATTCGCGGATCGCCAGTGCGGTCTTCACGGCGCGCAGAGTGTGGTCGGGTTGGGGGATGGGAGCGTTATACCAAGCCATGATGGCGTCCCCCATGAACTTATCCACGGTGCCTTCCTGTGCAAGTACGGCATCTGCCATGGCGGCGAGGTATCGGTTGAGGATGCTCACCAGTTTTTCAGGGGCGAGTTTTTCGCTGTAGGTGGTGAATCCGCGGATGTCTGCGAACAGGGCGGTGATCTCAGTGCGCTTGCCGCCGAGTTGAAGTCCGTTCGGGTCGAGTTGTTCGATGACGGCAGGGGAGACCATACGCTCAAACAGGCGGCGCTGCGCCTCCAACTTCTTTCTTTCTGTGAGGTCGTCCAGAACGATCGCCACGCCCTGGGTTTTCTGGCTGGCATCTTTAAGCGGAGAGAGGTTCAAACGCCAGTCCACATTGCCGCGCTTGGGCAGGTTGTGACTGATCTCGAGGTCTACAATGGGTTTATCTGTGCTGCGTACTTCCTGCAAGTGCGGACCCAGTTCGCCCGAGACCGAAGCCAGCGCTTCATTCAGTTGCTGACCAATGATGTTGTTGGTGGGGGAGCCAAGGATGTTCTCCGCAGCGCGGTTGGCGAGGGTGATGGTGTCTTGCACGTCGGCGGTGATCACGCCGCTGGCAATGGAAGCGAAGACGTTGTCCATCAAATTCTTGAGGGCGGTCACTTCTTCAAGGGTATGTTTGAGAGAGGAGAACAGCCGTGCATTTTCAATGGCGACCGCCGCCTGGTTTGCAAACGCCTCGAGCAGGTCTTTTTCGGTTTCCGAGAAAATTCCTGCACGAATGCGGTTATCAGCATAAATGACACCGATCAGTTCGTTCTTGACCTTGAGCGGCACACACAAAATGGAGCGCAGGTTGAATGCCACAATGCTTTCCTGCCCCAAAAAGCGCTTGTCTTCCTGCGCATTGGTGGTAACAACCGACTCGCCGGTGTCGATCACACGCTGCACCACACTGCTGCTGACGTTCTTTTCAGACGAGTTGATCGATTCCATCTCATAATTGCGGGCAATGCGCGCGGTCATTTCTCCGCTCTCATTGCGCAGCATGAGAAAGCCGCGCTCCGCCTTGGTAAGACGAACTATGTTATCCATCACGATGCGCAACACTTCATCCAACTCAAGAGATGAATTGATGACCTGCCCTGTTTCTACGAGCGCGAGCATGTT
>JBAIYF010000010.1:0-5082 GCA_037916115.1 Anaerolineales bacterium | reverse complement strand
CGTCTCTCTTTTTTTGTTTATGGACATTCTTTATAATACGTCACCAATTTTTCGATCTGCTGGGTTCGATCTACAACGCCACCGCCTTTGTTCACACCGGCAAACTGAAACTCGATCACGGCTTTGTCCAAGGAACGCCAATCGGGATTCAGATCTGTTGCTTTAAGTGTGATGCTGAAATTCCCGGCGCCATCGGTATCCATGTTGCCTACAAGGTACCAGTCGGAGTAACGGAAATAGCTGGGTACTTCCACCATACGATAAAACATCTCCGCCCGGGTAACATCCGGGTGGATTGCCCGCATGGTAATGGTCATTTCACGCGGGTAACAATTCAAAGTAAGCCTATCGCTTGAGAAGGTAATATCCGCGAAGACGCCCTTGCCAAGGATGTTATCCACAAAGACCTGGGTCAGATCACTGGTCGTTCCAGCCGTAGGTGAGGCACTGACTGGCGGTACCGGTGTGGATGTAGGCACACTGGTAGGCGGCATGGGGGTTGGTGATGGTATTTCAGTGTTCGTTGGCAAAGGGACTTGAGTAGTGGCAACCACTACAACCGTCTGCACGATCGGGGTTGGCGAAACTTCCTGCGTAGCAGGTGGGGCACTGCCGCATGCCGTCAATACCAAAGCAAGGAATAAAACAATTATTTTTCTCATTGAAACTCCTTTGTTCTTTCGTCATTCTATGCCAAAGCCCATCCATCCTTGTTGACCCGTTGGGGCTATTTCACAAAAAATTATCTTTTCAAAACTGAAAAGAGTTATTAAGTTATTTTTTCTCCAAGCCCGCAGCCGTTGAATCGGACATTTCTTATCAGGTATAATCGGCGCATGTTTACACCAGAACAAATCGAATCCAAGCTCGACCGAATTCTCCTGCGGGTTGAAAAGCCCGGCCGCTACGTGGGCGGTGAATTGAATTCCACCCTGAAAGATTGGAACACCGCAAAGACCCGCGTTGCCTTTGTTTTCCCCGATGTGTACGACATCGGCGTTTCCAACGTTGGGTTGAAGATTCTGTACGACCAGGTTAACCAGCGTGAGGATGCGCTTGCCGAGCGTGCCTATTCGCCGTGGTTCGACATGGAAGCGCTCATGCGCGAACACGGGATTCCGCTCTACGCACTCGAATCAAAGCGACCTTTGGCTGGGTTCGACCTCATCGGCTTTTCCCTCCCCTACGAAACGCTCTACACTAACGCCCTCAATATTCTGGATCTGGCAGGCATCCCCGTACGTTCATTAGAGCGGAGCGATGCAGACCCCATCATCATCGCAGGCGGACATTCCACCAATAACCCTGAGCCCATGCACGCCTTTATCGACGCGTTCGTGATCGGCGAGGGTGAAGAA
Organism: Anaerolineales bacterium; assembly: GCA_037916115.1. Taxonomy (GTDB): domain Bacteria; phylum Chloroflexota; class Anaerolineae; order Anaerolineales; family Villigracilaceae; genus Villigracilis. The sequence goes on along the minus strand of JBAIYF010000010.1, from coordinate 3,724 downwards.
GTCATTCACGACATCATCAACTCGCTGCAAAAGACGCAAGGCAAACCGCGCGAACAACGCCTGCGCGATTTCCTGCACATCCCCGGCGTGTACGTCCCCCGTTTCTACGAAACAACCTACATGGAAGATGGTACAGTCGCCGCTACTGAGCCGACCATTGCCGAGGCGCCCAGGGTCGTGAACAAGCGCATTGTTGCAAAACTGCCGCCACCTCCCCTTAAATTCATTGTGCCGAATATCGGCGTGGTACATAACCGTGTCTCGGTCGAGATCATGCGTGGATGCACCCGCGGCTGTCGCTTCTGTCAGGCAGGCATGATCACCCGCCCGGTTCGCGAACGAACCGTGGAAGAAGTCGTCGAAGCCGCGGACGCGGCAGTCCGCGCCACAGGCTTCGAGGAATTGGCTCTCATGTCGCTTTCCTCCTCAGACTACACCCACATCAAAGAGCTGGTGGATGCCATCAGCACGCGCTTTGAAGGGCGCAAGTTGACCGTCTCCCTGCCTTCTCTGCGCATCGAGTCTGTGTCGATCGACCTGATGGAAAAACTGAAAGAACATCGCTCCAGCGGGTTTACGCTTGCCCCCGAAGCCGCCAGCGAACGCATGCGCCGCATCATCAACAAGTTCATCCCCGACGAAGACATCATCAACACCACCCGCGAGATCTACGCCCGCGGCTGGACCACCGTGAAGCTGTACTTTATGATCGGTCACCCCAGCGAAACCATCGAAGATGTGCAAGCCATTGCGGACTTGTGCAAGCGCGTCATCGCCGAAGGACGCAAGGTGGCTGGTTGGAAGGTAAAGCTACACGCGGGTGTCAGTACATTCGTACCCAAACCGCAGACTCCTTTCCAATGGGTCTCATGCGACACCAAAGACAGTATTCTTGAAAAACAAGCCCTGCTAAAACGCGAATTTTTCAAAGATAAAAACATCAAATTAAGCTGGACCAAACCCGACGATACGCTTGTGGAAGCCTGGCTCTCGCGCGGCGACCGCCGCATGGCAGAAGTGATCTACAGCGCATGGAAACGCGGTGCGAAGTTCGACGCCTGGGAAGAAGGTCGTAAGTTCGAAGTCTGGATGGAAGCCTTCAAAGAACACAACATCGACCACGCCTTCTACACCCACCGTCAGCGCCGCACCGATGAGGTCTTTCCATGGGAGCACATCACCGCCGCGGTACGCAAGAATTTCCTCTTCCAGGATTTCCGCATGTCGCTCGAAGGGCAGATCCGCGTGGACTGCCGCCTGAACTGCTTCGCCTGCGGCATTCTGCCGACCTTTGCGAACCTGCGCCGTGAAAACCCCGGCGAAGGTTGGAAATGCCCCGAGGTAAAAACTCCCGCCCGCAAAATAGACGTGGAACTTCCGGTGGTCGGCGACTGACCCACAAACAATGGACAAGTCCCTTCTGCTCGAACGCCTGCAAAGCGAACGCGACCAGTTCGAACTGCTGCTGAACCGTGTTGGTTTTGCGCGCCGGTTGACCATGCGCGGGGTCAGCGGGATTCTCACTGTAAAAGACCTGCTTGCAGAAGTACTCACCCATGAGCAATTCATCTCCGACCGGTTGAGTGAGATCGTCCACGGTGAGAAATATTCGCCGTCCGCTTCGTTCACTGCGTTGGAAATATTCCAGAAGGAATACGGCTACCCCGATTTTGAGTCACCGCTGTTCGAAAAGGATCATGTCCACCCTGCCATTCTCGATGCCTATAAAAACATCGAATTCGACGAGATCGTCTCGGAAGAATTGGCGGTTTACTCCAGCATCCTCGAATTAACGGAAAAACTAACCCCGCATCAATTCCTCGACCACGACCTGTATCACCGCGTCGCCGAACACACCTATCGCCCCTACCGCCGTGCCGCTTTACTCATCCGCCGCTGGCTCAAACAGATTGCCTCCGAATCAAAATAATATGCGAGTCCGAATCACATTTTCCAAACAAGGCGCGTTGCGCTATATCGGTCACCTCGACCTGCACCGCATGTGGGAACGCGCCATGCGCCGTGCAGAATTGCCGCTTTCCTATTCACAGGGATTTCACCCACAGCCCAAGATCAGCCTTGCCGCCGCCCTCCCGCTGGGATTTTCCTCCCGCGCCGAAGTGCTGGATGTACGCCTAAACGAGGCGCTTACCCCGGAAGACATTTCCAACCGCCTCAAAGACAACCTGCCACCCGATATCAAAGTGACCGAGGTGCAGGAAGTGGATGAACGCCTGCCCGCCCTGCAAACATTGGTACTGTCAGCTGCGTACGATGTCCATTTGACCGAACCCGTCGAAGGGTCCGAGTTGAAGCGGCGGGTGGAGGAAATGATGAATGCCGAAACCCTCATCCGTGAACGACGCGGCAAAACCTACGACCTGCGTCCGCTGATCGAGATGATGAGCGTCATCACCAAGGCAGATGGCAGCGCCTGGCTCAAAATGACCCTTGCCGCCCGCGAGGGCGCCACAGGACGCCCGGAGGAAGTGCTCTCTGCATTGGGCATTGAGCCGGAGACGGCACGCGTCGAGCGCACACGCTTAATTTTCAAAGATTGAGAAAACAAGGCAAAAAGCCATCCGCCGTGGAACAAAATCGGGGGATATTTCGTTTGTATAACGCTGCCTCGGGTCTATTGATTTTTAGCTCCATGGCAGTAAAATAATTCTGTTATTCCAAATCTTAATTCTCACGGAGGATGTTTATTATGGCAGTGCTTGCTGCAATTCCCATGGCGTTCATTCCCGCCTTCTTCTTTTCATGGTTCTTATACTGGCTGGATAGGTACGAAAAAGAACCGCGCTGGCTTTTACTTGCCACATTTTTCTGGGGCGGTTTTATCGCCATCATTGGTACTTTGATCGTCGCTTCCATCTTCGAGGTCGGCTTCAGCATTGTATTGAACGATGCCACCCTTGAAGACATCGCAGGCGGATCGATCACCGCACCGCTCGTCGAAGAGTTCATGAAGGGTCTTGCTGTTCTGGTGGTCTTCCTGATGTTCCGCAAGGAGTTCGACTCGATCCTCGATGGCGTGATCTACGGCGGTATTGCCGGGTTGGGTTTCGCCGCCACTGAGAACGTATTCTACTTCCTCGGTCAATATGACGAAGCAGGCTGGGCTGGCATGTTCGCCAACTTTGCCCTGCGTGTCGGCATCTTCGCCTGGGGGCATCCTTTCTACACCGCTTTCACCGGGCTTGGGTTTGCCGTAGCGCGCATGAACCGTAATGTTCTGGTCAAAATTGCCGCGCCGATCATTGGATACTTCCTTGCCGTGTTCGCACATTCCTTTCACAATACCGCAGTCACCTTCGCAAGCGGCATGGGCAGCATCATACTTATTGTGTTGATTGAGTGGGCCAGCTGGCTTGCCTTCCTCGGCTTTATCATCTGGCTGATCTTCCGCGAGCAAAAATTGCTCAAGGTTCATCTTACTGAAGAAGTGCAAAACGGATTGATCACCGAAGCACAATACAAAACCGCCATCTCCTTCTTCCAGTTCGGCGCCCGCATGGCGGCCATCAGCGGCGGAGCCTACCGCGCCACCAACCACTTCTATCAATATCTGGGTGAGCTTGCTCACAAAAAGGAACAGCTTGCAAAATTCGGCGAAGAACGCGGGAACAGTGCCACCATTGAAAAACTGCGCGCCAATATTGCCAGCCTTGCACCACAGGCAAAGACTTAAGACCCGCGCGCCTCTTTCGTGGAAAAGGGC
>JBAIYF010000009.1:0-7369 GCA_037916115.1 Anaerolineales bacterium | reverse complement strand
CTGTTGCCCAAGCCTCTGCCCCCGCTGCAAGCGGACCCGTGAAAGCCAGCCCGCTCGCACGCAAAGTTGCCAAAGATAACGGCGTCAACCTCGCCTCGATTCAGGGAACCGGTCCCGGCGGACGTGTCGTCCGTAAAGATGTAGAAGCCGCCCTTGCCGGTGGCACATCTGCGCCTGCAGCCAGACCTTCAGCACCGGTTTCAACAACACAGGTCGTTGTCTCCACAGAAGACAAAGTCATTCCAACCACCAAACTGCGCCAAGCCATTGGTCGCCGCCTCGTCGAATCCAAGCAGACCATCCCACACTTCTATGTCACCCACGAGTACAAGATGGAAGCCTTGATGGATATGCGCAAGCAGATCAACGCTTATCTGCCCGAGAACGAAAAGGTCTCCGTCAACGACTTCATCATCAAAGCCGCCGCGCTCACCTTGCGCCAATTCCCGAACCTCAACGCCACTATCAAAGGCAACGAGATCATCCAGTTCGGGCACGTCAATGTCAGCGTCGCCGTCACCGTCCCGGGTGGACTCATGACCGTCGTCGTGAAAGATGCGGATGTCAAATCCCTGCGCCAGATCTCAGGCGAGATCAAAGCCATGGCGGGTCGCGCCCGTGAGGGCAAGGTCAAGCCGGAGGATGTGGACGGCTCGACCTTCTCCACCTCCAACCTCGGCATGTACGACGTGGAAGAATTCATCGCCATCGTCAATCCGCCAGAGGCTGCCATCCTCGCCATCGGCTCCGCCAAGGAAACGCCTGTGGTCGTGAACGGCGAGATCAAGATCGGCTCACGAATGAAAGCCACCATCTCCGTTGACCACCGCGTCAGCGACGGCGCCGAAGCCGCACAGTTCATGCAAAAGCTGGCAGAGTTTCTGGAAAATCCCGTAAGAATGTTGGTGTAATCAAAAAGACTGCGACGATTTAGTCGCAGTCTTTTTTTACAAGATTTCAACACAAATGATCATCCAAAACAACGCTGCCCAATTCAGATAGTTTTAATTGGGGGTGTTCCCAAATATTTTTTGACCTATAATTACGGTCATTCAAAACCTGCCAGAAGGGAAAATCATAATGTTGAATAAAATATTAAGATTTCGTAACTTTGGAGCTACTGTAATAATCATTGGCATAGCAATCATGGGCTTTTGGCACTTAATAGTAGCCTTCCTCCTGCAGATCCTTGCCCTACGTTGGTTCGTATCCCGACAGGTACATAAAAAAATGATGTCTGAGTCGCGGACTCAATCTGGGCGCAATGTCCCTGAGTTGGAGACGGAAGAAGTATCAAGCACAGGACCATTGAAATTAATTCCAACACATGCTCTTGTCACAGAGCCCAAATATGTGGCGGTGCGCGAATTCATGATCAAGCACATTCGATCCACTTTCAACCGATCCCTTTTAATCGATATCGCGGCAGCCCTCGGGTATGTTATCCCTGCTTTTTTATTACGCAGCGAAGCAGGAGTACTAATTGGCATCTTTATTATGTTCGCCGTACTGTTGCGATTTATATTCCTGCGTAACCAGTTTCGACCCATCGACAACAATTTTTCCAGCACAAAAGTGGATCTGGGAGATGGACCCTTAACTTTAGCATGGCAAGGGGCAATGTTCTTCTTACGAGAATTTTCGATTGCACTTGAACGTGGACTACTGCCGGGAATTGTCGCCTGGCTATTGGTCTTGTTCTTGATCGAATCGTTTCAATCCGGAACAACCATTCAATGGCAAACCGTCCTTAGTCTATTGGTAGCTGGCGGGCTTCATTATTATCTCTTTCGTTTATCCCGTCCTAAAAATGGCGAAAACATCAAACTGTTGATCCTGCGCACTTTCGGTCTAAATGAAAATTCAACATTTTTATTCGGACGTCTAACCGCTTTTTGGAGCCATGTAGGCAATTTTTTCACCATCGTCGATCCTTCCTATCTGAACCACAATTACAGCATCAAGTCACGGCGAAGTCTTGCTGTAATCATCCTACTTATTTTTCTTAACTTCACCCTGCTTCCATATTTTGTCGACCTCAACTCCTCAGACTTAACCTTCGAAACAGGGGTGGGGTTCATTATCAGTTTCCTCATCCCATTGGGCGCATTAATGATCTATGAGGCTTATATGATCAATCGCAACTTTGTACCCAGTCGTGAAGCTGCCCGTCAACGGTTTGAGAATATAGAGCAAACTCCTCGCCAGCCATTCGGTCTTTTGTATCGAGGTCTTCCCATGATGTGCTACGACAACACATGGCAAGCCACCGTAGCAGAAATGGTCAATAAAGCAGATGTAGTTCTAATGGATCTGCGCGGATTTTCTGAAAAGAAAAAGGGTTGCGAATACGAGATCGACTATCTAATGGATAATTTCCCCATTGAACGTGTCGTATTCATGATCAATCCCAATGACGACCATGAATTTATTGTGCGCACCCTGGCTGAACGCTGGAAGTATTTGCGCAAGCACTCCCCCAACCTGGACAGTCCCGGCGGGGAACGCGATCACACAGTGCAAATCTATATTTCCAATGCGCAAGATGAAAATGATGTTCAAGGTATCTTCGATCATCTGCTCGGTACAGCCTATCAGAATAACCGTATCAAAGGATTCCCTGTATCAGCATAAACCGTAGATCAAGCCGCCATCTACGTTGACAAGTCAGCGACAGTGCCGACATAGTACCCTCAGGCAGTTCATGCAAAAACTGGCAGAGTTCCTGGAAAATCCAGTCCGAATGCTGGTGTAATAAGCGTAAAGCGAAAGGGACAAAGTCTTTTCAGACTTTGTCCCTTTTTTATATCTTCGAGCAGATCACTTCCGCCAACCGCTCCATCCCCAAACGAATTCTCTCCGGCGGGACCCCGCCAAAACTGATCCGCATGCAGTTATTGCGGATGGGCTGCCCCTCCACAAAAAATTCCCGCCCCGGCATGTAAGCTACTTTGTGCAGTTTGGCTTCCTCCAGCATTGCTGTGGTGTCCGCGTGCTCCGGTAACTCCACCCAGGTGAACAAGCCGCCATCCGGGTAAATAGATTTCACCCCTGCTGGCAGCATGGAATGGATACACTCCATCATCACATCGCGGCGTTCGCGATGAATATCACAGAACAATTTCAAGTGCGGCTCAAACAGACCACGGTTGAAAAACTCGGCGCACAGAATCTGCGTAACCACATTCGTATGAGAATTGATGCCGGTCTTGGCTTCATACAGTTTGCGAATGATCTCCCGCTCTGCAAACACAAACCCCAAACGCGCGCCGGGCGCAAATATCTTTGAAAAGCTGTGAGCAAAGATCGTATGCCCCGTCAAGTCAAAAGCCTTGATGGGAGGAATGGCATCACCACTGTAACGCAGTTCACAATAAGGGTCATCTTCCAAAACGATGACATCGTACCGGCTGCCCAGCTCTGCCAGCGCCTTGCGACGCTCCAGGCTGGTGGTCCGCCCGGATGGGTTTTGAAAGGTCGGAATCACATAGATCATTTTGGGAGCATACTGTTTGATCTTCGCTTCCACATCTTCGATCACCAGCCCATTGTCGTCTGTTGCACAGGCAAGACAGCGAGCCTCGAACATTTTGAAGACCTGCACCGACTGGACAAACGTCGGCGCCTCCACCAGAACCACATCTCCGGGCTCCAAAAACAGGTGGCTGACCAGATTAATATTCTCCATACCGCCCGATACGATCATCACATTATCCAAGTCTACTTTCAGCCCTTTGGGCAGGAGCAATCTTTCAATGGCAGCTTGCCGCAAATCAGCAAGACCGATCGGGTTCCCGTATTGCAGGGCTTGCACGCCGCGTTTATCACGGGTCAAGACCTCATTCGCGATCTCATGCACCAGTTCAACCGGCAGTGCTTCCGCGGCGGGCGCTCCCCCACCAAAAGAAATCGTCTCTGGGTCGGTCATGGCTTCAAACAAATAACGGATAACATCCGCTGTGGACTGCATATATTCCATACGCCTTGCAAATTTCGGCATTTGGCTCTCCTTCGTGAAGAATAAGGATATTCGGTACGAAGTGTATCACTCCACGTATTATTAAATAATTCGAACAAACCAAACATGGAGAATTCAGTATAAATGCAGCCAGTCTCATGACTTCTGGAAAATCCCGTCAGGATGTTAGTGTAAAATGAAAGCTCACGAGCCGAAAAAGCTCGGAGTTTTTTCAACCAATTACTTTACCTATAGAAAAGGAAAATAAAAATGGCAACCAGAAATGCAGATGCAGTTTGGACAGGCACGTTGAAAGAAGGCAAAGGCACAATGAAGTTTGGCACCTACGAAGGAGCCTACACATGGTCATCCCGTTTTGAAGATGGGCAAGGCACCAATCCCGAAGAATTGCTCGGCGCCGCCCATGCAGGCTGTTTCTCAATGGCGCTCAGCTCCAATCTTGGAAAGAACGGCTTCACCCCCAAGACCATCCACACCCAGGCACAGATCACCCTCGAAGTGATCGATGGTAAGAGCCGCATCACAAAGATCCACCTTAACACCGAAGCCGTTGTCCCTGAGATCAGCGATGAAAAATTCCAGGAGATCGCAGCAATGGTAAAAGAAGGCTGTCCCGTTTCTGCCGCGCTGGCAAGCACGCCAATCACATTGACCGCCAAGCTTTTAGCTGAGTAAGCTTTTTCAAGTTGATGTAAACTTGGTAGGTCACGCTTAGGCGTGACCTACTTTTTATGAGGTAATCATGCATAACCATTTAGAAAATGACCTGAACCATTTATCTTCCCTGCTTGAAAAGACAAAACAAGCATCCGACAATTTCCTAAACGAGATCAACCAGCGCCCGCCTGCAACAAGTTACATAAAGAAAGATCACCTTGCCCTTTCTGAAAGCGGACATGGCTCAGAAAAAACTCTCGACCTTTTCCTCGAACGATACGGGAATCACATGCCCGCCAGCAATGGACCGCGTTTCTGGGGCTTGGTCACCGGCGGCACGACTCCCGCCTCTCTGCTCGGTGATTGGCTGACCTCTGCCTACGACCTGAACTTAAGCCACGCCGGGAACTCTGTCTCGCCAGATATTGAAATGGAAGCAATTTCCATGCTGCGCGAGTTGTTCGGTCTACCCGCCTCTTTCTCAGGGACATTTGTCACCGGCGCAACAATGTCTAACTTCGCCGGATTAGCCATTGCCCGCGAATGGATCGGACGCCAGCATGGCAAGTCCGTTTCGCAGGACGGGCTGCACGCCATTCCACCTGTGAAAATCCTGAGCGCAGAAGCTCACAGCAGTTCGTTCAAGTCGTTGGGAATGCTTGGGCTGGGACGAAACTCCCTGAAAGTCATCCCCAAGCTGCCCGAAAACAGAGAAGCGGTGGACGTCGTCGAGCTGCGAAAAGCCTTGGAAGAGCTAAACGGCGAGCCGTGCATCGTCATCGCCAATGCAGGCACAGTCAACACCGTAGACTTTGACGATATTCAAGCCATCGCCAAACTGAAATCTGAGTTCAAGTTCTGGCTGCATGTGGATGCGGCGTTCGGCGGGTTTGCAGCTTGTTCGCCAAAGTTCAAGCACGTACTCAACGGCATCGAACACGCAGACAGCATCACCGTCGATGCGCACAAATGGCTGAACGTCCCATACGATGCGGCGATGATCTTCACACAGCATCGCGACCTGCAAATTGCGGTCTTTCAAAACAGCGGAGCCTATCTCGGAGCCATTGCCGAACCCGTGGATTTCATTCACCTTGGACCAGAAAACTCACGCCGCATGCGCGCCCTGCCCACGTGGTTCAGCCTGATGGCATATGGAAAAGATGGCTATCAGGATATTGTAGAAAGAAACTGCACAATGGCAGAAAAACTTGGTGCGAAGATTTCAGCAAGCAAGGAATTTCACCTGCTCGCCCCAACACGGATGAACGTGGTCTGTTTTACATTGAGCGGCAATGTAGATGCTGAAAAAGTAAAAACCTTTTTAGCCAAACTACGTGATGACGGTCGTGTGTTCATGACACCCACAAATTATCTTGGCACACCCGGCATCCGCGCGGCGTTCAGCAACTGGCGCACGGAAGAAAAAGATATAGACATCGCCTGGTCTGCCATGTTGGATTGCGTAAAACAATAAATATTGACCGCCAACCACAATTGCAGTTTTGGTTGGCGGTCAAAAACTCAACTCATATCCTACGGCACGTAATACTCAACCTCCAACCGTGGACGGTCTGTTTGACCAGGGGCATCGCCGCTGAAGAAGGTCAGGTAATTGGGACTGAGATCATCATTGTCATCCAGCTGGAAGGCAAGACGCAACTGGGTAACACCCGTCTTATTGATATAGGCAAATGCTTCAGGGTTGAGCAACGCCCAATACCATCCATTCACCGGATTATTTTGAATGATACCTACTGTGGTCACATGAGGTGTTGCTTGAAAGTCGGATACCTGCAAGGCATTGATTCCGACCGGACCAATATTTCCGAACGGACCATAGCGAATATCAATTAACATGTTTCCATGGGTGGAAAAGGGATCTGTGCCGACGATCCCCTGCACTTTCAACATCAAAATGACATGCGTAATGACCGCATCATCGGGGAGATAATGCGTCGGGAAATGCAAAATGGAACGGTATTGACGATCCAACCGATCATCACCAACCCTAAAGGTATCTGCCGCCGAATTCTTTGTACCGCCAACATTACTATCCTCCTTCGTCTCCAGAATCCAACCATCGTTTTTGCCATTCGAACGCAGTTGTTCGACCTTCACTTCATTGACCTTCTTCACGATCGAATAAAAGGGTCCGGTGAAGTTGCCATTGCCCAGCCCCACCCCGCCCAGCGGATTTCCAACGGCATCGAACAGATTATCACTGTCCACCACGCTGAGTTGAATGGTGCCGTTCCCCGTCCCGGTGTTGACGGTCACGATCGAAGTACCCGCATCGATGGATAACTCTGTGATGAAGATTCCCGTCGGCCCATTCGCGGTCAGCGCAAAATTGCTGACGTCGATGTATCTCACAGGTTCGGAAAAGATCACGCTGAAATGAACCGTTTCCGCCGCGGTCGGATCCGGGTCAAGGCACAGGATGTTCACAACGGTCGGGGGCGTGCGATCCAGCGTGTAAACTTCTCCATTTGGAAATATTCCAGTACTCATGCCCAACCAACCAAGCGGGTTCGAATATGCATCCAAAATGCTGTCATCATCGACCATATCAAGGCGCAGCGTGCCATCTCCCGTGCCGGTGTTCACCGTCACCATATACGAAGCACCGCCGCCAAGAACTTCGGTCACAGATGTTGATGCAATGCTACCAGTCGGCACGACGATAAAATCACTAACGTCCACGCCCGTAACCGGCTCGGAAAAATTCAC
>JBAIYF010000008.1:0-3779 GCA_037916115.1 Anaerolineales bacterium | reverse complement strand
AAGGAGGGCAAATGAACCTCCCCGGAATCGATATGAAAAAACTCTTCAGCCTGACTGAAGAAGGGGTCGAATACCGAAACAACAGACGCACTGTTTTGTCTGCCTTTGTCTTGGCGATCCTGAGCGGTTTCAGCATGGTCGCATTTGTATTCCTTGCTTCGAACAATATTCAACGCTTGGCGATCGTAGTTCTGGCTATCTTGAAATACCTGCCCCTGCTCATGGTGGTGACAGCCATTGCCCGCGCAAAAGCCGCAAGTTACCTGACGGATATCTACGAACTTGAAGACGAATCCATTGCCGACGGCTTTATTGAAGAAGTTGCATTCGACAGCAGACGAGACGCATCCATAACCATCAACGAAGGAAAAATCTCAGAAGAGGATGAACGCTCTCCTATCATCCTCATTGGCGGACCGGGGTACATACAGGTCAACCTCGACAGTGTTGCCCTGCTTGAGCGGGTGGATGGCACCCCGGAGATCATTGAGCCGCGCGGAAAGCCCTGGAGACTCGGCAGTTTCGAACGTATCCGCGAGATCGGCAAATCAGACGAAGTGGGCAAACGCGAATATGCCATCATCAACCTGCGCGACCAGTTCGTGCGCGGACTTACCGTTCGTACAAGAACCAAAGATGGCATCCCGCTCGAAGCGCAGGACATCAAGATCATGTTCAGCATTCTGCGCAAACCCAAAGGCGAGGCGCCGGAAAACAACCCCTATCATTATCAGGAAAGAGCCGTGTACTCTCTGGTCTATGACCAGGTCATCATCACCCCCCCTCCCACCAAAACCACCGGGGTATCCTTCCCGTGGGATACCACAGTCATTCCACTGGTTACCACTGAGATCGAAGACCTGATCAAATCACGCAACCTGAGCGAGATCCTTTCCAGCATCAGCGACAAAGAGATCGACATCATCAACGAGAACGAACTCACCAACACCCAGATCCGCTTTGAGATGACCGGCGAACAAACCGCCGTCAGTAATAAATTTTCCGTCAACACACCCAACTTTGAGACCCGCTCGAAGATCACAGAACGGTTCTACAAACCGGCGTTTCAGGAAAAAGCCGCCAGCATGGGCGTATCCATTCACTGGATCGACATCGGCACATGGAAACTTCCAAACGAAGCCATCGTCGACGAATTGAAGAACGCCTGGAAACTGCTGCGCGAAAACGCCCAACGGCGCAACAAGGTAAAACGCGCCGGAAAACAACATCAAATGCAGGCACTGCTTGAGATCATCAACTCGGTCATCATCAGCAATTACAGCAAGTCTGGTGGCAGAGGCAAGCTCACCAACAAGGACGTCCTGACACTGATGAAGATCGCAGACGAAAACCCCGAGATCAACTCCAGCTCCCTGCTTCGGGATGAAGACAGCAGCTATCGGCGCGATGCAGCCGCCGTTGCATTGGAAATCCTCAAAGCCTTCCGGCGCGAACTTATCGTTGCACAGGACCTTATCAAAAAAGAGAACCGCTCCCCAATTGAAAAACAAACGGAACTTGACCGCATCACAAAAGCCTTGCACGACATCGATGACCACGTATTCCATTACATCAAGAGACCCAGATGAAACATCCCGATTTTCAACTTTCCACCGAAGTCACCCGCGCGCTCAACATGGGCGCACCCATCGTCGCCCTTGAGTCCACTGTCATCACGCATGGGCTTCCATACCCGCAAAACCTCGAACTTGCAAGAAATATGGAAAAGGAAGTGCGCGCAGTTGATGCAATTCCCGCCACCGTAGCCCTGCTTGCCGGAAAAGTACGCCTCGGACTCTCAGACGCGGAACTGGTTCAGCTTTCTGAAAGTGAATCTCCGCTGAAAGTGAGCCACCGCGACTTCGCCACCGCCATCCTCAAAAAAGCGGACGGCGGCACCACCGTCGCCGGAACCATGCTCGCTGCGTATCTTTCAGGCATCAAAGTCTTCGCCACTGGCGGAATCGGCGGCGTACATAAAGAATCCGCCTTCGATATTTCCACCGACCTGAAAGCCCTCGCCGAAACTCCCATGATCGTGGTCTGCGCCGGGGCAAAAGCCATCCTCGACCTACCCGCCACCCTCGAATACATGGAAACCATGGGCATTCCTGTGGTTGGCTACCAAACCGATGAATTCCCTGCCTTTTACTCCCGCGAAAGCGGGCTGAAGGTCAGCGCCCGGCTGGACACTCCTGCAGAGATCGCCAGGTTCGCCCAACATCACTGGAACCTTGGCTTGCGCAGCGCCATTCTCGTGACGAACCCTGTTCCAGAAACCGAAGCCATCCCCAAGTCCGAAATGGAGCCGTTCATTGCCCAAGCCTCCGCCGAAGCAGTGGAAAAGGGCATCCACGGGCAGGCACTCACGCCCTTCCTGCTTGGCCGCATCAGCGAGTTGACAAAGGGCAGGTCACTCAAAGCCAACCTTGCCCTGCTGCTCAATAATGCAAAACTGGCAGGCGAAATCGCAAAAGAAGCCTACATTCGAAAGAAGGAATGGGCGCTCTAAAACAAAAGGAGACATGTTTTGCATGTCTCCTTTTGTTTTAGAGTATAGGAGCAATGTACTACATGAAAAATAGTACCAAACTCACATTCCGCTATTTATGATCTGCTTATACAATGTTCCATCGTATTCAAAAACTTTAGATAACTGAGGATAAATAAAATGAGCATCACAATGGAAGAAAAGAAATTAGTTCAACAAACCTGGGTACAGGTCGTCCCCATTGCAGACCAGGCGGCAGAGTTATTTTACGGGCGTCTTTTCGAACTTGACCCCGAACTCAAACCCCTGTTCAAATCAACTGATATGAAAGAGCAGGGTCGCAAGTTGACCCAAATGCTGGCAGCAGCCGTAAAGGGTTTGGAAAATCTCGATCAACTCGTCCCTGCTGTTGAAAACCTGGGGCGTCGCCATGTAGGCTATGGCGTGAAAGACGCTCACTACGACACCGTTGGCGCCGCCCTCCTTTGGACGCTTGAGAAGGGTCTTGGGGACGGTTTTACGCCGGAAGTTCGTGAAGCCTGGGCGAAAACCTACACCGTTCTCGCTACGGTGATGAAAAATGCGGCAAATGAAGTTGTGCCCGCTTAACTGAAATTCCAAAAGAGGTCGCCGAACAAGCGACCTCTTTTTATTTACTTCTACTATTCAGCAACAATTATTGGACCGAATTTAACTTCACATCGATCGACTTGAGGATCGAATCCAGTATCTCAAAAGTCAGCGGACCACCCATTTGATAGCCAAGTGCAGATACGTAATTTGCATGCTGCTGTAAAGCAAAACAGATATTCGTCATCACGTGGTCGATCTCCTGTGTGGTGCATTGCACCTCGAACAGGTCGTTCGGGGAAGATGGCACAAACTTAACCTGGTCGGTCTTTTGCCAGCCTGACTCAAAAATATAGGCTCGATACTCTTCAAATCCTTTGGATGCCGAAGCCGCATCTGCATAGACGATCAATTGATGCTCCAGCGCAGGAGACTCGGACTCGTTCCCATAGGCGAAGGCGATATTGTACAGGTCGCCGCCCCAATCCTCTGCAGTGGACTCTTTGAAGATGATCCACTCCTGTGGAATATCCTCCGTTCCCACCATCATGGCACGCATCTCCGGCGGGACGCTCTTCGCACACCCAGCCAGTACCATCCCCATCAACAGAAGCAAAACGTTTTTTACAGTTCTCATTCTTGGCTCAAGACTCTCTTTTCTTTTTGTACTGTTCACTCATTTCTAATTGCAATTTCTACGATCTGTCATTTCCCTTTT
>JBAIYF010000007.1:0-1808 GCA_037916115.1 Anaerolineales bacterium | reverse complement strand
ACGATCGTATTATTTATTTCCCTGTATCGAAACCCGTTCTTATATCGGCAGACCACTGAACAGTTGAAAGCGGTACAGACGGTTTTTCTACAGCGTGCCCAGGAGACCCAGTTCCAGGCTCTTGATGCGATCGCCGAGCGCAGCGCGCAGACATTCAACGTCCGTGTGGTTTTATTTGCACGTGACCGCAGTTTGCTTTTTGATTCGGCTTCTGACGAGCCATCACTTGGCTTTCCGGCGCGGCGGCTTGCCGCACTGCGTAACCTGCCCCTGCTTCGCGATGAAAGCGGAAATGCGTGGCTATATTCCATTGACAAGTTGCCCGACGGGACGTTCGTCATGGTTGCTGCGCCGCGCCCCAAGATTTCCGTCCGCAATGTTTTCAGTGACGAGTTCATGCCGGTCATTATTTTAGGTGGAGTAATCGCCTTGCTGCTGTCGTTAGTGGCGGCATATCTCATTACCGGGTGGATCGCCAACCCTCTGCAGAGTATCGTCAGCGCGGCGCGGGGAATGCCTTCAACGGAGGTAAAGCCCATCGAAGCGGCAGGCCCGCATGAGGTCCGCGAATTGACGCGAGCGTTCAATTCCATGATGGCGCGTGTGCAGGCGAGTCAACGATCTCAGCGCGAATTTGTGGCAAACGTCTCGCACGAGATGAAAACGCCGCTGACTTCCATACAGGGCTTTGCCCAATCACTTTTGGATGGCACTGCGGAGAATGAGGAATCGCGCCAAAGGGCGGCGCAGGTGATCTATAACGAAGCCGAGCGCATGCATCGTATGGTGCTGGATCTGCTCGACCTTGCCAAGTTGGATGCCGGGACGGCAGACTTGAAAATGGCTCAAGTGGATGTTGCCGTCCTGTTGAGGTCGATCGCTGAGAAGTTTGCCCCGCAATCGCAACGGGCGGGCGTGACCATTGAATTGAACTTTGCACCCAACCTGCCACTGCTCATCGCCGATGGCGACCGGATGGCGCAGGTCTTTACAAATCTTACCGACAATGCCCTCAAGTTCACGCCGGAGGGCGGCAGGGTGGTGTTGAGCACCTCGGTTCAGGCGGATGCGATACAAATCTCTGTAATGGATACTGGTATGGGCATCTCCGAAGAGGAATTGCCGCAAATTTTTCAACGTTTTTACCAGGTAGACCCTTCGCGCAAGGGCGGTGAACAGCATGGTGCCGGGCTGGGGCTGGCGATCGCACATGAGATTGTGGCGGCACATGGTGGTAGAATTAGCGTCCGCAGCAACAAGGGCGCAGGTACGACCATGGACGTTATCCTGCCGCTTTCGCCGCCGAAACCGGCAAAAACCGGGTACAAATAAGGACACCACCAACACCGCCGCCTTTTGGGCGGCGAAACCATGTAAGACCCTATGACCGAACAGCCTTCTGTTTCCATCGTCATCCCCTGTTATAACGAACAGGCTACCATCCGCAAATTGCTGGATGCGCTGCACGCGCAGACCTACCCGCTTGCAAAAATGGAAGTGGTGATCTCCGACGGTCTTTCCACAGATGGCACGCGAGAGGTGATTTCGCAACACCAAAAGGAACATGGCAGTTTGCCGGTTCGGGTGGTGGAGAACAAGGCGCGGACCATACCCGCTGGTGTGAATCAAGCCATTCGTGAGTCGCGAGGCGAGATCATCATCCGGCTTGACGCTCATTCCATGCCCATTCCCGAATATGTTGAGCGTTGCGTATCCGCGCATCTTGAAGGCAAAGGCGATAATATTGGCGGTGTGTGGGAGATCCGCCCAAGCCGTGATACATGGATCGCCGAGTCGATTTCGTTTGC
>JBAIYF010000006.1:0-2313 GCA_037916115.1 Anaerolineales bacterium | reverse complement strand
TTGTCCATATCTCGAATCTCCATACCGAACGGCTCATTTCTTTCAAGGCGTTCCAGCATCCGATTGCCAACGCGCGGCAGGCGGTGAAGCATTTCGCCCCAATTGGAACCGTCCATTAACACGGTCCGCAGCCAGCTTTCATTGGGCGTGAAAAGGTTCTTCATCAGGCTTTGAATGTGAGGCGCTGCGGCATTGAACACATCAAAGTCTGGATCCAGTTGCAAACCGATGCCCTCTAACATGACAATGGTCTGCCCCACCAGCCACCAAGTTGCAGGGAGCCGCAGATGATGTCGGAACGTGATGGCAGTGAACTCGTCGATCAGTTCCTTCGCGCGAACGTACTTAATAGGGACGCCGTTGTATTTGTTCAGGAAGCGGTTCAGGTCATACGCCAGTCGATTACGGTCTACATCTTCCCGAACCGCCCCCATGCGCATCAGCTGGTCGATCAGCCCATCCACATCCATTTCCACAGCAACGATATAAAGCCGGATCATATCCATCCGGTCTTTGTCTCTCAAATAGCCCACCTTGCCAAAATCCACCAGACCGATCACTTCGTTCGGCATGATGAGGTAATTCCCAGCGTGCGGGTCGGCATGGAAGAAGCCATCCTGCATCACCTGCTTGACGATGGCGTTGGCGCTGTGCAATGCCACTTTGTGACGGTCATATCCCGCCGCATCCAACGCAGGGATGTCGCTGATCTTAATACCGTAGATGCGTTCCATCACCAGTACACGCTGTGTACTTAGTTCCCAGTAAATCTTTGGAATATAAAGAAGCCCTTTGGTTCCAACAAAACTTTCCCGCAGACGGTCCGCATTACGCCCCTCACGCTGATAATCCAACTCATTGCGCAGGGTGAAACTGAAATCATCCGCAATGCCGGTGAAATCGTACACCCTGCCAAACTGTGTGGATTGTGCACTTGCCGCCAGTGAAGCAAGGATCTCAAGGTCGGTATCAATGACCGAAGCAATATTCGGACGCTGAACCTTGATGACAACTTCTTTACCATCGGGCAACACCGCAGCGTGGACTTGGGATAAAGACGCAGAAGCCATCGGCTTCGGGTCAATCGAGGCGAAGACTTCCTCCGGCTTGCGCCCCAGTTCACGGGTCAATAGGGTATGAACCGTGTTCCACGACTCTGGAGAAACAGAATCCACCAGTTTTCCCAATTCCCGAATGAATGCAAGCGGCAATATATCGGGGCGGGTGGAAAGGATCTGCCCAAACTTCACGAACGTAGGGCCCAATTCTTCCAATGCCATGCGAAAGTGAACAGCCAGATCATCCAACTGCTGTTTGGAAGGCGCTCCCTGCCGGGTGACGCGCCACGGCGCCCTCAGCCATGCAAACGGACCTTCCGCCAACCCGAAAAGGGAACCAAACCCATGCCGGGCAAAAACAGAAACGATCTCGCTATAACGTTGTAAATGGCGGATGGAACGCGTGGATTTGAACATCAAGACTCGTTATACAACTCAATAATAGCCTTCCCATTGCAGGAAGGAATCAACTCAGGTCAAAGGGGCACAGACCGCTGATTAGCCCTGCTTATCCAATATCTTTTGAATATCTTCCTTGGTCGCCAGCCCCATCTCATCAATGACCTTTTTCATCTCATCGCGGATCAACTTGCGTAGTGCCTGGCGTTCCTCTTCACCGCGGTCAGCAAGCTGGTCCACCCAGCGAGACACCTCATTCTTTTGCGCCTCGCCCTCCTGGCTGAGTTCTTCAACGATATTTTGCGCCTTTTCACGAGTCATCGAAAGCAGACCGATCCCCGCCAGCAAACCTTTTTCAAAAAGTGTTTTCATAAAATATCTCCTTTGCAAACGAGCAGAAGTGTACTTTTCCGCTCTATATTGTTAAGAATATTATAGGCACAAGTCGATAATGGGACGAGTGACAAAAATCACCGAATGCCCCCCGCATGATGTTATGATTATCAACAAAACCAGATCATGACCCTTCACCTTCTTTCCCCTTTGGATGGACGCTACGCCGCGGCCACCGCTCCCCTGCGGGAGCACTTCTCCGAGTTCGCTTTTCTACGCGACAGAGTGCGCGTCGAGCTGGACCTTTTGCCTGCTCTTTCCAAAACAAGCCTGGTGCGCCCACTCAGCGACTCTGAGTCTTCATACCTTAGATATATCTTCACAAATTTCTCAGATGTCGACGCGGAAGCCATCCTCGAATACGAGCGCCAGACCCGCCATGATGTCAAAGCCATTGAATATTTCATCCAAAATAAGTTGCGGGGAACCTCCCTTGAAGACCTCATCCCGTGGATCCACTTCG
>JBAIYF010000005.1:0-1787 GCA_037916115.1 Anaerolineales bacterium | reverse complement strand
GTGCGGGTGAAGTCGTAGTAATAGCCGCCGCCCGCTTCGGCAGGGTAAATGTCGAAGACGATGGTCTGCCCGAGGCGCATCAGGTCGGCGGGGTTGCCAGCCGAATGCGGCACACCAGCATCTCTTCCGATGGCGAAGATAAAACCAGAGGGCAATTCCGCGCCATGCTCAGAGACCCAAAGCCGAATCTTCGAGTGGACGTCACCCACAGTAAGAGGCGTGCCGTCTTCTTTCAAAAGCACTTCGTCCTCGCGCACATCGCACGAAGTGAGATACTCGCGCACCTTCGCCACCACGGCGGTGGTCACCTTACCCATCTTGCGGATGCGCTCCACTTCGGTCTCGTCCTTGGTTTCCATCGCCCGCAGGAAGATCGAATCTTCACGCGCCTCACCCACGAACTCAAGACCGGGCATGAGCTTCTGCAAGTGGTTCAGCGTGCCAAACACGGTGCTAACGTCATAATGTCCATACACGCCGACACGTCCGCTGGTGATGCCGAGTTCCTCGAACATCTGCTGGTAGCGCATGGCGCTGGCGAGCAACGCATTGCCTTCGGCTTGTTTCATCAAGGCACTCAGATCGTATTTGCTGAACGGCACGGTTTTGAGTCCGCTTTTGGCGGCTTCGTCGCGTTCCATGTCATTGTAGAAATACACCGGTGCTTCGCCGCGCTTCTTGATGATGGTGGCATGGCTGACATGCCCACCGCCGGTCAGATAATACATGGGCGGGTTGTTCTCGGCATTGCCGAACACAATGAAGGCATCCAACTTGCGGTCTTGCATAATGGCGTCAAGGTCTGATTTCATTTGTTTTTCCTTTTCAACGCGAATATCACGAATGAACGAATACCGCGAATTTTAGTCTTTTTGTGGGTGGCGTGGGTTCACAAGACGGGATGCTAATCTTTTAGCAAATTCTTAAGCCCCACCAGCAACGCGCCTTCTTGTTCGGGCAAAACGGTGCGGGGGTCGAGCAGGATTTTATCGTTTTCAGTTCGGGCGATGATGGGCGGGTTGTTCTTGCGCAGGGCGCGCAGAAATTTTTCGGCAGATCTCACTTGTAGTTCAAGAAGGAAGGTCGGGGTGGATTCATCGGGGAGCGAGCCGCCGCCCACCGTGGACTCGCCTTGCACCACGGTCCCCTGCCCCAACTCACCCCGCCACGCCTCCGCCCGACCTCGAACCTGTTCCAGCGTTAGAGACATCATCCGCACGATCGGAATTTCCCGCTCCGCCTCGTCTTTGAGATAGTGCGTGAGCGTGGCAGACAAGCCCGCCAAACAAGCCTTATCCGCGCGGACAGCTCGCGCCAGTGGATGTTTCTTGATCTTATCGAGCAGTTCTTTTTTTCCGATGATGATGCCCGCCTGCGGACCGCCGAGCAATTTATCTCCAGAGAAAAGAATCACATCCGCACCGGCTTGCATGGACTCTTGCACAGTCGGTTCGTGGGTGAAGCCATATTTGGCGGTGTCGTAGAGTGCCCCCGAGCCGAGGTCATCGACGACAGGTACGTTCGCTTTGTGCGCGGCATCGACGATGTCTTTGAAATCGGGTTCTTCGGTGAAGCCGACGATCTTGAAATTCGAGCGGTGCGCGCGCATGATGAGCGCGGTCGGTTCTTCGAGCGCGGAGGTGTAATCAGAAACGCGGACTTTGTTGGTAGTGCCAACCTCGACCAGTTTTGCGCCGGATGCTTTCATCACATCCGGAACACGGAAACCCCCGCCAATCTCAACCAACTGGCTGCGAGCGATCACCACCCGCTTGTGACTTGCCATC
>JBAIYF010000004.1:0-4394 GCA_037916115.1 Anaerolineales bacterium | reverse complement strand
CACGCGCTGCTTTTGCCCGCCGGAAAGGGTCACGCCTTTTTCACCAACAATGGTGTTGTACCCGTCCGGGAAGGAGACGATTACATCATGCACCGCGGCTGCTTTTGCAGCGGCTTCGATCTCTTCCTGTGTCACACTGCGACCCACACCATACAAAATATTTTCGCGGATCGAGCGGCTGAAAAGGAACGGTTCCTGCTGTACGATACCGATCTGCTCACGCAGGTACTTGCGCGGATATTCCTTTAAATCCATGCCATCGAGCAGGATTTGCCCGTCGGTGTAATCGTGGAATCTTGGCAGCAAATTCACCAGCGAAGTCTTGCCAGAGCCAGTGGAGCCCAACAAGGCAATGGATTGTCCCGGCTTGATGTGGAATGAGACGTTCTTGATGACGTGATGCGTCCCATCGGAGTACATGAACGAGACATCCTTGAACTCAATCTCGCCTCGCACGGGACCAATGGGTTGGACCTTGCCGCCATCGAGGTCTTCACGCGCCTGTTTGGTGATATCCATTAGACGCTGGTAGGAAACCATACCGGTTGAGGTCTGTACGATCACGCGTCCCAGGTTGCGGATGGGGAAAATGAGCCAAACCAGCAGACCTACATACGCCACATAGTCGCCGACGGTGATCTCGCTATTGATCGCCATGAACGCGGCGTAGATGAAGCCGAAGAGCATTTGTCCGCCAAGGACGATATCCGAGAGAGGCCAGAACAGGGAGTGCATTAGCAGAAGGAACTTGCCTTTGACATACTTTAGCCAGTTATCCTTCTCGAACTTTTCCATCTCGTAATCCTGTCGGGCAAAGGCTTTTACCACACGCACACCAGTCAGGTTTTCCTGTAGGGTGGTGGAAAGCACTGCTTCCTGTGCTTGGTAATCTTCGTAGGCTTTGGTCACCCGTTTGAAGAACCAGAGTGATACCCACAGAATGAGCGGAATGGTCACAACAGAGATCAAACCCAACTTCACATTGATGTACAGGATCGCAGCCCAATTTATGATGAAGAGCAATACGATTCTGCCAACGCCAATGGCTTGCTCCGAGAAGAAGCGGCGCAGGGCGTCCACATCTGAAGTGACACGCTCGATCAGGTCACCGGTGGGGGTTTGGCTGTGATATGAGAAACTAAGCCTTTGAATGTGATCAAATAGGAAGTCACGTAATCGGCGTGTGATTCCCTCCGCAGTGTAGGCTGCCAGCCGTCCCGAAAGGAACGAGCCGCCGCCTTCGATGAAGGCGAGTCCAACAAACCCCAATCCGATCAGGAGAAAGGTTTGGGTCATGGAATTGCCGAGCATCCTGCCCTGCACAAGGACATCATCTGCAAAGAAGCGCAGAAGCAGGTATACGGAGGTCTTTGCCAGCGCTGAGAGGGCGAGTGCGATGGTTGCCGCAATGTATGAAAAGCGGTAATCCGTCATCATGCGCCACAGACCGGTTAGACGATTCTCGTGAAGCGCGTTTCGGAAGTCAAAGTATTGAGAGTTGATGGTTGAGTTGTTCATGGTGGTACTCCATACTAAAAATGACTGGAACAGATTAAACAAAAAGGCTGTGGCAAGTGCGCCACAGCCCAAGTACAACAAAGGAACTGAAAGACCTAGGAACGGTCGATAGGCGTACTCCGAGAAGGCAATTTGCCAACTGCATTGAGGTTGAAGAAAATTGAGAAGTTCATCAAAAGTGCGCTCCTTTCTTTGGATTTGATTACATTTGCAGTTTACACCCGCCGGTTGCGTTGTGTCAAGGATTGTTTTGCTCTGTGATGTGTTGTTTGTTTCAATAATTTCACTGTGTATATCTGCTTGACTTTTCTGAGGATACTTGGTAATATCGGCGGGCTTTACTACTCGATGCGGGGTGGAGCAGTGGCAGCTCGTCGGGCTCATAACCCGAAGGTCACAGGTTCAAGTCCTGTCCCCGCTACTAAGCAGGTCATCCCTGTAATAAGATACGCCGAGAAATCGGCGTATCTTTCTTTAAACCAGTTGCCTTATAGGCGAAACGGTATAATCGGGCGATACAAATTTCGGAAATTCCCAGTAAACCTTCATAAGGAGACTTCCTCATGACCAGCCTCATTACCGGAGCGAACGGATTTATCGGTTCACACCTGACTTCGCGCCTGCTCAGCCAAAATAAGCGGATTCGCGCCCTCATTCTGCCTACCGAAAAGGTTCCAGTCGAATGGGGTGAACGGGTCGAGGTCGTTCGGGGCGATGTTCGTAATCGTGTAGACGTGGAAAAAGCCATGCGGGATGTTGAGGTCGTGCATCATCTCGCGGCTGTCACGTTAGACACCGGACCCAGGGAACTGCATCAAGCCGTCACTGTAGAAGGTACACGTCATGTCATGGAAGCGGCTGCGATTCACAAAGCAAAGGTCATTCTTGCATCCAGCGTCACGGTGTATGGAGTCAAGATTCAGACCGATGTATTGCACGAAGATTTGGAATGGGGCAAACCCGCTGGCTTTTATTCCACACATAAACAGAAACAGGAAACGCTAGCCAGAGAGCTTGCCGAAAAACAAAATGTGGATTTGGTGGTTCTGCGCCCGGGCAATGTCTATGGACCCGGAGGTTTGCAATGGGTCATCAGCGTTCTGCGTGAGATCAGGCGCGGCACACCACCCATCATCGGTGGCGGTAATGGTGACTGCGGTTTTGTTTATGTAGATAACTTGGTGGACGCCATGCTCCTTGCTGCGAATACCCCCAAAGCGGTTGGGCGGGTTTACAACATTGGGGATGGATTCGGACTTACCTGGAAACGCTACTTCAACGACCTTGCCCAAGTCGCTCATGCACCAAAACCTAAAGAAATTCCTCTGTGGGTGGGGAAATTACTCGCGAACACCATTGAGCCTATCTGGTATGGACTGAACCTCAAAGGACGCCCACCCATTACCTACGAAGCTTTTAACCTGGTCGCATCCAACCACCGCTTTCCCATTACCCGCGCCCAAACCGAGCTGGGCTACCAGCCGCGCGTCACCTACGAGGAAGCGATGAAAAGGATCGCGCAGTCACTGGGTTGATAGGTCTTACTGTTCTCGACGGCGTTTGTCATCGTTGCAAAAGCCCACTGGGTTGGGTGATCACGGAGAGCCTATGTCCCGTTTGTAAGGCGTAAGATACTGGAGATGAGTTTCTCCTTACAAAATTAACGGATTGGCGTTATTCTCCTCAAGCAGTTCTTTGAGCAGTTTTAGGTTCTCCTTGAGTTGTTTTTTCATCTTTTTTTCGAAAACAGCTTCATTAAGAATCACAGAATTACTTGAATGTATCTGCATTTGCACAGAAATATCGACCTTTGTACTGCCTTGGCTCATTTCAAAAGTATAGGTTGTCTGTAAATTTAATAGTCCCGATAGCGATTTGAATCCGTATCGTTTGCCTGATTCAAATTCTGTCACCTCAAAGGTGCTTAAGTTGCGGTGTCCCATTAGGTGACCGATACTTCGAAAGAAGGATCCAATATTGCTGATCTCTCCGGGTAAACGGCTGGATGCCAAGGTTCCGTACTGCCACTGAAAGTCATTCTCTGGCGTACTTACAAAATCAAATACATATTGGATGGGTCGGTAAATTGTTGTATTCGTATTGATATTTATCATTCATTCCTTGTTGATATGTGTGAAGTTGTCACGGCTTATACGGTGGGGCCTGAATACCGCGCTGTGTCCTTGGCTTCATCAGATGTACAGTTAATTTATGCTCATCCAATAAATACCGATGGAACATGCTTACAGCCCGGTCCGCCTCGCTTTGTGCGCTCATGGTAATAAAAGCATACAGCCTAGATTCGCCGCTGTTTTTGTCTCTTAATAACTCGGTTTCTACTACATCTCCAGCTAGCGCAAAAAGATCGCTTAATTCATTCTGTGTCGTGTATTTGGATAAATTCCCCACATACAGTTGTATGTTCATTATAGATTTTCGTTTGCTGTTCGTTGTTTAACGGCTCCAAGTTGATGGAGGACCGCGTCAAGCCCTGCTTCTTTATTCATAATGTATTCCTTTACTACAACCAGTCGTGCCAATTCCAAATAAGCGGGTTTGGAGTAACGGATGCTCCCTATTGAGCACCCTCCTTTCCCCCGATTTGATAAACATGTAATTCACTAAGTGCCTTTAATAGTGTAGCACACTATTCTTCAAAAGAACCTTACTACAAGCTCAAGACTGCGTTTTATTGCCAAAAAACGAAAACACTCACCAAAAACCAAGGAAGCGCTGCTTGTTTATTGCATTAGTATGTGAATACAAATCAAAAACACCATCGTACCCTTCTACAGGGTATACCTGACCGTTGCCGAAGCAATGCCTGGCAACAAGATCAGGGTCATGGTTGCCATTGCAGATGTGGATGTGCTCGT
>JBAIYF010000003.1:0-14598 GCA_037916115.1 Anaerolineales bacterium | reverse complement strand
GGTGGGTCCGAGAGTCGTCGTGCCAGTGTTCTTGATCACATAATTCAAGGTGATGACTTGACCGGTCTGGTTATACGTGCTTGGCGATGCGGTGACGTTCAATGTAAATGCAGTGGTGTTTGGTGTTCCACTATCCAGCAATGGCAGGTTCAACCCGGCAGTGTAAAGCGGCACTTTCACTTCCTTGCCTGGGGTTAGCACATTACCATTCACACGTTGTGTCAGCCCGGGGTCTGCACCATACTTCTGGGCGATGGTGGTCCAGGTATCACCGCTTTGAACAACATGTTTGGTGACGCACGGCTCGGGCGGGGCGTGAACGGTTCCCTTACTACCCGCGCCGGGGACGTTAACCACGGTTCCTGCTTTGATCTGGGCTGGGTTCGCCAACTGTGGGTTGGCAGCCACCGTCAGGTTTGGATCTGCGCCATAACAGCGCGCGATCTGCCACAACCATTCGCCATCACGGACGGTGTGTTGGATGGTTGTTCCGGCGGGCGGTGTACTGCTCTTGGTAACGGTCGCTTTGGCAGGCTGTGAGGGATTTGCACCGCCGCCCGAAGCGACAGCGTTTGTTGCAATGGAACCGGTGGTGACATCAGCAGCGGTGACGGTATAAGTGGCGGTACAGGTCAGGCTGGCGCCGACTGCGATGCTGGCATCTGCATTTCCGCAGTTGAAGGGGGCATTGTTGTTAATGCCTGTGTCGGTTACAGTGAATTGTGCCGGTCCGAGCGGATCTTTGCCGCTGTTCTTGACCACATAGGTGTAGGTGATGGTTTGTCCCGCCGCACTGAAGGTGGTGGGGGCGGCAGTCTTTTCGAGCGTGATCTGTTTGGTAGGGATAGTGGGGATCGTGAGACTGACCGGATTGGATGGGGTGTTATATACACTGACCGCGGCGGTGACGGGAATCGAGCCACGGTCGAGGTCTGCCTGGGTGAGAATGTAACTGGAGGTACATTCAAGGATTTCGCCGGTGTCGAGACGGTCGTTCAAATTGCCGACGGTGTTGATTGCCGGGCAAGTTGGGGTTGAGCCGGTGAAGGTGATGTTGGGTGGGGTGGCGTCTGTCAGGTCATTGCGGACCATTTTAACCACGTATTTCAGTTGTAAAGTCTGCCCGACGGTGTTGAAAACGGCGGCGGTATCGTATTGCACCGCGAGTTCAACAGCGACCGAAGGAAGGGCTTGGGTGGCTTGGATCGCCGGCAGGGCAGACTGAGTCTCTGCGGCATCATTGCCGCCGAACAGCCCGCATGATGCCAGGAGGGATGCCAACAGGACGGTCAGCAGTAACGGTGATGTAAATTTTTTCATATCCACTTCCTTTCTAAATATGGCAGCCAATATTCATTTCGTTCTTTTATTATATCCGCGAAGGAGTCGAAAATTTTGTGCGTTACAAAAAGACGGCTTTTAGCCGTCTTTTTTTTGAAGTCCCAAACCTTTTGCCATTACATTATCCAGATAGCGTTTGGGCAGAATGGACATGAGCCAGGTGGTAAAAGGCTGTGGGTTGATGGCGTATCTCACTCGCGGACGTTTGACCGTGAGCGCTTTGTGGATCACATTCGCGACCGCTTCGGGAGGCAGACCTTTGCGTCCGTTGCGGATGGCGTATTTCTGCATCTTGATACCGGGTTCGTAATATTCGGTGTTCTTGAGATTTTCGATATCTACTTCTTCGGCTTTGTCCCAGATCGGTGTGTTGATGGGACCCGGCGCAACGATGATCACGTCGATGCCGTATATCATCATTTCGCGGCGCATGGATTCGGAGAGTCCTTCCAGTGCGTGTTTGGAGGCGGCATACGCCCCGAGGAATGGACTGCCGTTCTTGCCGGATACCGAGGTGATATTGACAATGCGCCCGGGCGTGCCTTTGAACGAACGTTCCGCGCCGAGCAATGGGGCAAACGCCTGTGTGACGATGAGTTGACCGGTGACGTTGATCTCAAGCTGCTGGCGGAAGTCTGCGATCTTGTAATGCAGGATCGGGGATGAAACCGCCACCCCGGCGTTGTTGACCAACCCGGCAAGCGAGTCGCCGTTCAATTCTGCACGGACGGTTAGGGCGGCGGCGTGGACGGCGGCTTCGTCGGTGATGTCAAAGATCAATGGGGTGAACCCAGCCCCGAGGTCGGTTTTGAGGCGGTCTGCATCCGCTTGTTTGCGTACGCTGCCGTAAACGTGAAATCCTTTTTGGGCCAGAAGTTTTGCGGTGGTATATCCGATGCCTGTGGATGCGCCTGTAATGAGAATATGTTTCATGCTTCACCATTTACTCGTAGATTGAAAAATTCGCCTGTGTCGGCGTCGTACATGAATTGGAAAAAGCACTGCCCGCCATCCATGACCATGATGAACTCTTTGCGCCAGTCGCGCTCTGTGTCTGTGCAGAAGTAATTGGCGTAGACGATGCGCCTGTCGTCGAGCGTGATGCCGAAGAATTGCACCATGTATTCATCGAGCCGTTCCCAGACGGGTGTGCCCTGCGTATGGAAACTTTCTGAGTTGGACTGTAAGAAGGCGGCGGCGCCATCCATGATGATGAGCACGTCTGTACGGGCAGGCTGCCAATAGCCAGTGCTTTGTCCATCTTCGGCGTACCATTCGGCAATGCGCGCTTGCCTGCTTTGCCCTTCGCTGAAGATGACCCAGTTATCGCCTTGTTCGTTTGAACAGGACGCAAGGAATGAGGCAAGCAAAATTACGATTAAGGTTAAGAGTTTGTTTGTGTTCATGTTTTATTTCCCCGATGATACCCGATTTGATGAGTGATAGCGATTAAATCAAGACAGCCCTGGCATTTGGCTAAGGCTGTCTTGATTTGTTACTGTGTTATTGAATGTGCGGGGTGACCCAATCTTCGATCGGTCCGGTGTGATTGAGATAATCCTGTGGTCCGCTGACAGGCAGCCAGCCGGTGGTATAGCCGGTGGAACTTTGCGAGATGATCACTTCGACCCATGTGCGTTTATATGTGGCATCGTAAGTAACGGAGTTTAGTCTGTAATAGTAGGTCTTTCCTTTTGTGTAATCATCTGTAACGATGATCTTGCCGGTATAACTGGGTTGGTTGCGGATGTTTACGCCTTTTCCGGCGATGACGGTTAGCACACCATCAAAACCCGAAAGGGGTGGGGTGGGTGTAGGTGGCGGGGGGATATAAGGCGGCGGCGGTGAATAGCTGCTTGGAATTGTAATGACCTGACCGGGGTAGATCAGGTTCGGGTTCCAAATCTGCGGGTTGGCTGCTAGAACCGAGCCGAGACTTATGCCGTAAGCTTTGGCAATGTTTCCCAATGTATCGCCGCGAAGGACGGTGTAATATGCTCCTGTGGGAATCACAGGCTGGTAATCGGGGTAATAGGAGTATCCGGCTGGGATGTAGATGACCTGCCCGGCATAGACCCACCAGCCCAAGCCCGGGTTGGCGGCGCGGATGGCAGAGACGGAGGTGCCGCAGTAGGCTGCCAGTCCGCTGAGGGTGTCGCCCCATTGGATGGTGACGTAGCCGCCGCAACCAGACAGGTCATGTGCGTACACGCTGCCTGTGGTCATGAACGACGCCATCAGCATGGTGAGGATGACAAACCATTGGAATATTCGTTTATTTTTCATGCAACTCTTCTTTCTGGAGACATGAATTTGCTCCCACAGTTTTAGAGTACTCCGAAAATGGTGAATGTCAACTGGTCTTTGTCAATAAAAAAGGTCACGCTTCAAGTGACCTACAAGATCAATCCACAGTCAGAGTTTTACTCAAGTTTCTCGGGAAATCAGGGTCGAACCCGCGCATCACGGACATGTGATAAGAAAGCAACTGCAATGGCAGAACACCCAATAAAGCTGATATTTGCGGGTCCGATTTGGGGAGTACGATCACATCATCGGCGTTGGCGCGCAGGCGGGAGTCGTCTTCGGCGATGACGATGGTGCGCGCACCACGGACTTTCACTTCGTTGAGTCCGCTGATGATGAGCGGCACATCGTTCGGTCCGGCTACAAAGATGATGGGGAAGCCCTTGCTCACGGCGGAGAGCGGTCCGTGTTTGAATTCGGTTGAGAGCATCCCTTCGCAATGGGCATAGGTGATCTCTTTCAACTTCAATGCGCCTTCGAGTGCAATGGGATAGGTCGTACCATAGCCGAGGCAGTACAGATCGTTCCAATCGTTGATCTCTTTCGCAATGGCTTCAACTTGCGGTGCGACCATCTCGAGAGTCTTGTCCATTAAATCAGGAACCGCATCCAATTCTTTGACATCTTTCCCAGCCATTTTATAAGCCAGATACAGAAATGCCACCACCTGATTGGTGAATGTCTTGGTGGCAGGGACGCTGATCTCGTAACCGCAACATAAAGGAAGTGAGAGCGAGGTTGCCTTGGTCAATGTCGAGCCGACCACGTTTGCCAGCCCAAAACATGCCATGCCTTTTGCTTCCGCCGCTTCAAGGGCGTTGAGCACATCCTTCGTCTCGCCCGATTGGCTGACGAAAATACCCACATCGTCATGGTTCACGGTTGGCGCGTATTGGGCAATGAATTGCGGAGCCAAAACTGTGGTGACAGGCACACCGGCAAGCTGCGCAAAATAGACCGCGCCAACCCAGGCGGCGTGATAACTCGTGCCGCAACCGATGAAATACAGATGGCGAGCCTTTTTCATTTTCTCGACCAGCACATCCACTTCACGATTGCCATTCAACACATGCGATAACTCACGCGCAACTTGTGCCTGCTCGTGGATTTCTTTCAACATGAAATGCGGATATCCGCCCTTTTGCACCGCATCCATCGACTCGGTCACTGTTTCAGCGCTTCGGTCTATGAGTTTGCCATCCTTGACCGAGCGCACCTCCACCTTGTCTGCCCACAATGTGACGATCTCCCCATCTTGCGGGCGGATGACCTCACGCGTCAGCGGTAATATCGAAGGCAGGTCCGAGGAGACACAGGTGAAGCCTTCGCCAAGTCCCACTACCATGCCGGAGCCTTTTTTGAAGGCGTACAATTTGTCGTCGTTTGCTTTCCCAATAACAAAGGCATAATCCCCTTCGAGGTCGCCATACGCCAGGCGGATCGCGTCAATGAATTCGTATCCGCGGTTGATGTATCGCTCCACAGCGTGGACACAAGTCTCCCCGTCATTCTGCGAACGGACGGTCATGCCCTCGGCTATGAACTGCTCTCGTAATTCGACATTGTTTACTACATTGCCATTGTGCGCCCCAACCATGTCGCCATCGGAGTCTAAATGCGGTTGTGAATTGATTTGGGACGGTTCCCCAAAGGTTGCCCAACGCAATTGCGTAATTCCGCGTTGTCCGCGCATTTCGGCAATGTTGTACTTCACAGCCACACTGTCTACCTTGCCGGTATCTTTGCGCAGGTCGATTTTCCCATTGTTGATCGTGGCCGCCCCAACTGAGTCATATCCGCGATAGGTGAGGCGTTCTGCTGCTGCGATGAGAATCGGTCCGAGTTCAGTTTCTTGATTGGTGACATAGCCGAAAATTCCGCACATGAAAAGTATTCTCCTGATAACAGGGCATGCAAACAGCCCCGTACTTAAAAGTATGAGAGTTGATTCAGGGATGATTATATTCCACTGCCGCTGCTTTAAATAAAAAGAGACCATCACATCCTTGTGTGATGGTCTCCTGAATTGCCTTCAAAAACACGCCTAATTCTTGAATTCAAAACTTCCGGCGTCCACTCCATTCACTTCCACAGAGTACACCCCTTTTGGAAGCCCCGAAGCATTGACGGGCAGCACCATGCGGAAGGACTGCGGGAATTCCGTGCAAATTTCACCCATATCTGCCACACGCACCTCAAGTTGGATGCTCGTCTTGCCGTCTTTCTGAACCAGGGTTTGGGTCACTTCACTGATCTGCGAGCAGGCGTTCGGAAAACTCACATCCACCGTCACCGTTACCGGTGTGGGAGAACCGAGCCCAACTTCCACATTCGCGTAATCGATATTTGCAAGTTCACCTTCTTGCTCTGTTGTATCTGTGGCTGGGGCGGCGCATGCGCTGAGGAGCATCAAGCCCGCTGTGCAGGCTGCCAAAACATACATCTTTGCCATCTTCGTCATCATCGTGTCTCCTTGAATAAAGTTTCTTATTAAGACACCGATACGGTGGGTTTTGTTCCCGTAATGGGGTTACAAGAGTACTTTTTTAGTGGCTTCAAAAGCCAGTGGGGGCAGATCGTTGCGTTCGAACCATTGCACATCATCCGCATCGTCGGCGGGCACCATTTCCCCGCTCACCACTTCGGCAATGTAAACGATCACAAAGTCCGCGCCGCGCTCGTGCTCACGCCCGGCGATCACATCATACACGCGCGTCACTCGCACGATCAGTCCCGTCTCTTCGAGACATTCCCTTGCCGCCGCCTGCGCCGGGTCTTCTCCACCATTTACGAAACCTGCGGGCAATGTCCACAATCCGCGGAAGGGTTCATTTGCGCGCTGTACAAGCAAAACACGGCTGCCCTCTTCCACAAGGACAGCCGCTGCAACTTTTGGATCTTTGAAGTAAATGAAATTACATTGTGGGCAAACGGGGCGTACCATATCGAACAGGTCTTTGTACTCCATCGCCGTCCCGCAGCGTGGGCAGAACTTTACGAAGGAAGTGCCTGCCATGTCAGCGCCATTTGCTTTGGGCAGATCTATACATGCCCCATGTAATGAAGCCGCCTGCAATGCTGATGACAAGGAAGATAAGCGGCAGGGCATACGAAACCGGCGCCTCTTCCTGGACCGTGGGCTGGGGTGCTGTTTCTGGAGCTAATCCATCCGCCGGGGCTGTTTCGCCTTCCTTCATTGAAGGTGTTGATTCAATGATGATGCGTGTGCCATCTTCTGCGTATGCGCTTTGGGGTTCGGCTTGTTCCGCTGCCGCCGGAGGAGCAGATTCTTCCATTGGTGCAGTTTCCATAGGACCACCCCCGCATGGCTCTTCACAACCACCACCGCCACCCATTCCAAAATAAGACTGTTCAGGCGGTGTCAGACTGAAGATGGGGCTTAATGCTGTTGCTGTAAAAGAGAATAGAAAAAGCACAGAAGCAAAGACCGTCGCCAGCCTGAAGAGGGGATACGTTCGCGGCAGGGGCGGTCTAAGTCCCGCCATCTGACGGGTCAGTGTAAAGTTGCGCGGAGCCTTGCGGACGGGGATTTTTCGTAAAATGCCGCGGGCGGCACGCAAGTCTCTTAAGACAGATTCAAGCTCAGGGTCGGTTTTGAGGCGCGACTCTAGTTTGGCAGAATCTGCGGGGCTTACTTGCCCATCAAGATAGGCGGAAAGGAGTTCAATATCACGTTGATTCATCAGGCACTCTCCCCATCAAGACGAAAAGAAGCGGGTAAAAGTTCCTCGAAGGAACGTAAACACTCACGCAATCTTAATCGTGCGCGGGCAATGCGGCTTTTGATGGTACCAAGCGGCACGCGGGTGGCTTGTGCCACTTCGGTGTAATCCATGCCTTGTACGTCGGCAAGCACCACGGCGGCGCGGAATTCGGTTGGGAGTGCATCGAGACAGTGTTGAATGGCATGCTCCAGTTCGTCGGCTTCGGCTTTTTGATCGGGGGTCATGCTCGAATCTGCCAGCCACTTGGGAGATTCCATTTCGTCGCCATCATTGGTTTCAGGTTCGAGTGGGGTGGTGGGGCGGCGCTTCCTGCGGCGCAGTTCATCGAGGCAGGCGTTGGTGACGGTGCGCAGCAGCCATGCCTTGAACGACCCGCCGCGGAAGGATCGGATGCTCTGAAAGGCAGAAATGAAGGCTTCCTGCGCTGCATCCTGTGCCAGGTCGTCGTCTCCAAGGATGCGGACTGCTGTATTGAAGACGGCATCCTGATAATGAAGGATGAGAGTGTTGAAGGCGTTCAGGTCGCCTTGTTGTGCCGAGTTGATCAGAGCGGTTTCGTCCATAGATTTATTTTACCGGCTTTCAATCGGTTTTTTCACTGTGAAACGCATGATTTGAAGTCCTTCTTCATAGGCATGTGTTTCACTAAGGTTGAGTTTGGCGGATTTTTTTGAATTTCCGAACAAGCGGGTGCCCGTACCCAGAATGATCGGATTAAGTTTGATCCAGACTTCGTCGACCAGGTCGTGATCGAGCAGCCATCCCGAAAAGATGCCGCCGCCGCAAAGATAAATACTGGTTCCTTCTTGTTGCTTGATTTTGTTGATCTCATCAATGGATGGTTCACAAATATGCACAGTCTCATGCATATTTGGGTAACTGGCTGTGGAAGAAAAAATATAGTGCTGCATATTAGGGTAGGCGGGTTGCCCGGGTTGCAAGCCGAAGGCAAAACCAAATTCATAAGTATTCCTACCCATTATGACCGTGTCGAACCCTGACAGGTCGGAGAAATATTTTTGTATCCCGTCACCGCCTGAAACGAATGCACTGATGTCATTGTTTTGTCCGCAAATATAACCGTCCAGCGAAACTGCCACATAATAAACGATTTTTCTCATAATGATATGCTCCCGTAAATATGATGTATTGGTAAGAAGTAGAAATAATCAAAAACCATTAAGTGTTGAAACTGCAGGTCAGGCGCTTCTTGGTGTTGTGCTGTTGATCTTGCTGAAGATCAATCGCCAGACCATCATTCCCAATGCGTTCGTGCCGCCAAAAACCAGGGCGAATAGGGGCTGTGCCGCGGCATTGAGCCATGCGCCTCTCAGAATGACTGCCAGTGGTGCGACAAACAGAAACGCTAGCGGAATCCGCAGCAGATATAAGGGATTGGAGATGACAGCCTCATCGAACAGGCCGAACCAGGGGGCAAGCACGAACCATGCAAAGATAACCGGAAAAAATGCCGCTCCCATGCGCGGTAGGAAGGATGTGCCAGCTTCACCATGGCTGGCAAAGCCAACAATTGTGAGGATGACAAAGACGGCAACGTCACCGACGATGAGGATACGCTTTCTGTTCATTGAAACTACTCGTGCCTGCCCTTTAGCACAATGCGGATGGGTGTGCCGATAAACCCATATTCAGCGCGGATCTGATTTTCCAGATACCGCAGATACGTGAAATGCATCAGCGACGGTTCGTTGACATAGATCATGAAGGTCGGCGGGTCGCTGCGGACCTGG
This sequence comes from Anaerolineales bacterium, assembly GCA_037916115.1. GTDB lineage: Bacteria > Chloroflexota > Anaerolineae > Anaerolineales > Villigracilaceae > Villigracilis. The sequence goes on along the minus strand of JBAIYF010000003.1, from coordinate 5,453 downwards.
GTGCCATAGTACATACGCAGTGCGCGCCCAGCATGAGTTGGGTGCGGGTGAGCATCCTGCGCCTTGTGGATGATCTCGTTGATCTTGGAGGTGGTTAGGCGGGCAAGGCGCTCTTCCTGAACGCGCAGTGCCAGCGGCATGACCTGCTCCACACGCTGACCGGTCTTGGCGGAGATGTACAGGATGGGCACATACGAAACGAAGTTCAGGTCGTTCAAGATCTTTTCGGTGTAGGCATTCATCGTGTTGCCGTCTTTTTCGATGGCGTCCCATTTATTGACCAGCACGACGCACGATTTCCATTCATCCTTGATGAAGCCCGCGATATGCGCATCCTGCGAGGTGATGCCGGTTGTGGCGTCGATCATTAATAAGGAAACGTCCGCGCGTTCGATGGCTTTGAAGGAACGGATGACGCTGTATTCCTCCACACCTTTTTCGATCTTGCCGCGGCGGCGGATACCGGCGGTATCGATCAGGGTGACGGGCAGACCGTCGAATTCGATCTTCATGTCGATGGCGTCGCGGGTGGTCCCGGCAATGGGGCTGACGATCACACGGTCTTCTCCCACGAGGCGGTTCAATAAACTGGACTTGCCCGCATTGGGTTTGCCCACAATTGCGATCTTGATGTTATTGTCTTCTTCGTCCTCTTTTTGTTCGGGGAAGGAACCCACCAGTACATCAAGCAGGTCGCCGGTGTTCGTTCCGTGAATGGCTGAAATGGCATACGGCTCGCCCAAGCCGAGTTCGTAAAATTCCGGGGCACGTTCGCGGCGTTCCCTTGATTCACATTTATTCACAACCAAAAAGATCGGCGGCAGGAACGAACCATCGTCCTGTTTTCTTTGCATGCGGCGAAGAATACCCGCCACTTCTCGGTCGGGCTCGGTCACGCCGGTTTCCACGTCCACAACAAATAGAACCGCATCCGCTTCCTGAATGGCGGCTTGTGCCTGTTTGCGGATATCTTCAATGAAATCGGCAGAGCCGACAGAAAGCGGGGTACGCCCGCCGTGGGTGGGGTCGATACCGCCAGTGTCGATCACCGTAAAGGCGCGGGCATTCCACTCCGCATCACCGAAGAGGCGGTCGCGGGTGGTCCCGGGGGTATCATCTACAATGGCCATCCGTTCGCCAACAAGGCGGTTGAACAGCGTCGATTTACCGACGTTCGGTCGGCCAACAAGTGCAACAATTGGTTTCATAGGTCTTATTTTACTTTATGGTTTGGGGGTTGGTGTAGTTGTGCTTGTCAGCGGAGTGAGCGTGATCTCGATCGTGTTCGGCAGGATCGATTCAACCTTCACATCTGAAACAAGCACCTCTACGCTGGGGGTGACTTGATGGGTTCCGGTGGTGAGACCGGTCAGGTCTACGGTCACCCGCACCGATTGGCGTGTGAGCGTATCTAATACCGGCAGCGGACCGGAGAGAATGATATCCACACTGCTGGGCGAGATCTGCACATTCAAGTTTTCGTCCAAGCCGATCACTTCGATGCGCTGACCGGAGATGGTGACGCTGCTTTCAATGGGTGAGACGCCCGCCTGCACAAGAACCGTCTGCTCGCCGATCACTGAAATACCCGGCGGCAGGCTGAGGTTGAGGCGGGTGGTGATATCGTCCTGCGCGCTTTGCAGATCGAGCGGCTGGGTTTCCAACACCCCAGGCAGGCTGTTCACCAGTGCCGGGTCTTCTGAATAGATCGTCACCACCGGCGGCGATACAGAAATATCCGTCAGGCGGTACCCGCTTGCCACACGCCCAAGGGTGACCACTTTGATCGCCACGTCACGATACCCGCCCTGCTGGCTGACAGGCAGCACTACATGGACTGTATCGGGCGAAACCGTCACACCATTCACGGGCAGTCCGCGTTCATCGAGCACTTCAAGTTTCAGGGTCTGATCGAAATTATCCCGCGTGCGATTCAGGTCAATGGATACTTGCACCCGGTTCACTTTCTCGACCTGGGACTGGGCGCCAGACACCACAACTTCTACCGGCTCCAGGCTGGACTCTCCGACCTGATACCCGACCGCCACCTCACCAGAGATGCGCAGGTCTACATCCATAGCCTTGGCGATCAGCGGTTCGAGTGAGAATGTAGCCGTCTGTGGTGCCACAGAAACGATCTGCACCGGGCGGGCATTTACTTGAATTTGCAGGTCTTGCGTATGTTCACCTGCACTCAAACCAGAGATATCCAAAATGGCGCTGACCAGACTGGGGTTGTCTTCGATCAGTGCCCATATTGAAGAGGGCGCGCGCAGAGTCACCTGCACCGACTTGGGCGGCGCGGTGCTGAAAATAAGGTTTGAAGATTGCCCAATGATCTGCACCGGTATGGGCGTATTCATTGTCCGGGTCTGGTCCGGGTCGGCAGAGGTGACCGAAGAGATCCACACGGCAACCGCCAGTGCCAGCGCCCAAAGAAAGGTCCGGTAGTTTTCTGCGATCCATCGAAACAGGGGTTTTACTTTTCTTTCCTGCGGCGGAACAGTTTGGTGATCATGCTTTTGTTCGGCTCTGTGGAACTCGGGCGGAAGAATGCAGTGAGGATGTTCTCCAGCCGTTCGGGGTCGAGCCGCCTTAACATTCTGCCAGAATGGGTGATGGAAATGGCGCCCGTCTCTTCGGAGACAACGACGGCAATGGCATCACTGGCTTCTGAAATACCAAGCGATGCGCGGTGACGCAAGCCCATTTGCCGTTCGGGGGTGCGGTTGAGAATACCGCTTGCGGAGAGCGGTAACACACATGCCGCGGCGGCGATCTTCGAGCCGGTGATGATCACCCCACCGTCGTGCAGGGGGGTGTTCGGGTAAAAGATCTGCAAAAGCAGCTCCGGCGTGACCTTGGCATTCAACTGTACACCGGTCTGGATGTAGTCATCAAGATTGTCGAGCCGCTGGATGATGATCAGCGCTCCGTGCTGGCGGGCGGAGAGGCGTGTTGCAGCGCTGACCACGGCGCGAATGGTTTCTTCAAGTGCCTGGTCCTCCGATTTTGAGGCGGTGGGCAGGAAGGTTCCGGCGCGTCCAATGCGTTCCAATGTGCGGCGGATCTCCGGTGCAAAGATCACTGGCAGGGCGAGCAGCATTGCGGGCAGGGCATTCCGTGCGAACCAGGAAAAGGCGGGCAGGTCCACCAGGCTGGTGAGCAGGGTTATGGCGACGATGAGCATGATCATGCCGCGCAGCAGCGCCATTGCCTGGGTATCGCGCAGAGAATACAACAACGCACAGAAAATCAGCGTGACGAGCATGATGTCTAAAATGCTCAGCCAGCTGACACGTTGAAAGATGAAAAAGAGGTTGTTCAGAAACTCTGTCACGTGTGTATTGAACGGGCGCCGTTACATCCATGTATCCGGGATAAAAATCTCCCGGTCTTGTTGAGCAACATCGGGAGATTCTGAGAACCTGGATTTGAAGCTCAATGCAGGGATACAGCTTAAATGGGACGGAGCACCCGGTCCTGCCTAAGTTGTTTGAAGAAGAGCACGCTTCCTGCCGGGGCGGCTTCGGAGGCGGCTTCCTGCCATGCTTGCACGCCGAGGCTTTCGGGTGTGCGCTTTTCGTAGCCGATTTTTTGCCAGACGGCATCCTGTGCGGCGAGAGTATCCATGGCAAAGATCAAAGAGGCTTCGCTTTGCAGTTCGCCAGACGCATTCTCAACACCCTTGATCAGCATGTCGAGTGCCTTGTTGATATCGAGGTTGTCTTCAAGGAATATATCGGTTGTGCGGGTGACGAGGTTCTCCACCTGCCAGCCTGCCACGCCCACGGTCTGCCCGTCCATTTGCAGCAGCATGTAGGCTTTGTCGCCGAAGCTTTCCATCACTTCGTCCACGTCCATTTTGCGTTTGCCTTTGCTGAGGCGTGTGACCAGTTCTGCGATGGCAGAGGCATGCTTGGGCTTGCCGCGAACCGTGGAAAATTCTCCCGTGCCGGCGACCGGTTTCTTGATAGTGATGGTATCTGCTTGTGCATCCTGCGCGCCGGGCACGACCTGCTTCCATGCCTCGCTGACCTGTTTCCAAAGGTCGTCATAAGAGCCGGTGTTGGTAATGACCATGTTGGCCATGTTGACCTTTTGGCTCTGTGGCGATTGCATGCGGATGCGCTCCTGTGCCTGCTCACGGGTCAGCCCGCGTTTGCGCATGAGGCGTTCCGTCTGTACGACTTCTGGCGCATTCGTGACCCAGATGGAATCACAGACTTTGCGCAGGTCGCCTTCGAGGAGTTTGATCGCTTCGATCACGATCACGGGTTGGGTTGCCCGTTTGATCAGCATTTCTGTTGCCTGACGCACCAATGGATGAACGATCTCTTCCAACTGTTTCATCGCGTCGGGATCGGTAAAGACGAGGTTGCCAAGTTTCTGGCGGTCGATCTCGCCTTCGCGGTTCAAGAGCCACTTGCCAAATTTTTCCAGGACTTGCTGGTATCCTGGCGCACCCTTGGCATACGCTCGATGCGTGAGCGAGTCTGCGTCGATGGTGTATGCACCCAGATGCTCCAGCATGCGCCGCACCACGCTTTTGCCGGTGGCGATGTTGCCGGTGAGACCGATGACGAATTTTCCGGTTGGATTGCTCAAGGGGATTCCTCTTGGTTGCTGAAGTGGTATTCCTTTCAATTTTAATGTCTTTTCTGTAAATGTCCACCTTCTGCCATTGAATCTTCATATTACCCGTTGCGGTTGACTCCCGCCTCTGAGGCGGGTATGATGGATTCGCTTCAGGTTGGTCGGGCAGTCGCGGTCCTGCGTTGACGGGATCGAGGAAAGTCCGCACTCCTATAGAGCACGGCGTCGGATAGCACCCGGGGTGGGGAAGTCCGTCATTCGTTGACGGAAAGATTGCTGAAAGGCATGAACCTACCGGAAAAGGGCCACAGAAACAAACAGCTTCGCTTCTGCGAAGTGATGGTGAAAAGGTGGTGTAAGAGACCACCGGCGCGCGCAGTAATGCGCGTGGCCAGGTAACCCCCGCCGGGAGCAAGGCCAAGCAGGGACGATTTCGTCTGTGGACGATGGGAGGCTGCTCGTCTCCATACGTGCCCATTCCTCCTGTGGAATGGGTCAGTCCCGGGTAGGCTGCACCGAGCAGAGCGGCGACGTTCTGCCCAGAGAGATGGCTGCCCAAGCGGAGCAATCCGCTGGACAGAATGCGGCTTATAGACCAGCCTGAAGCAATTTCAAACCGAGGCGTATGATTTTATAAAGGGCGGCGATAAAAGGGTACGTCTACATATAGTGCGGGTACTTAAAGGCAGGGTAGGGAATACTTGTATTTACTACAAGAAAAACGTCCGTTATAAATTAGAATAAGTCCAGTAAGCACAGTACATTTACCGTACATGAAAAAGGTTTTCCTGAAGAGAGATCTTGCACTGAGACTTGGATAAGGTGAACCATGACCCCTAAAAGCAAGATCCTAGTCA
>JBAIYF010000002.1:0-3411 GCA_037916115.1 Anaerolineales bacterium | reverse complement strand
GTTGCTGCCCAACATCCAAAAAGCAGGCCACAAGCCCACGCCTGCAGGCAGCGAAATCCGCGCAGCGACACTGCCATAGGTGAACTCCACTTTGCCACGGGTGTGAATCCGTGCGGAGGTGAAGTCGAAGGTTTTGCCTTGCGGGGTGACGAACCCCTTGCGATAACGCGGGTGAATGACAAGCACCCCGTTGGCTTGGTCGCTTTGACCGTTTTCAATGTAGAGGGTTTCGCTTGAGTCGATGTAGGCTTGTTGTTCGTTGTTGTAGACCTGACCGGTTACTTCCACGTTCCAAGCGGAACGGTCCAGTTCGGGCGAGGTGAAGTCGTCGAAAAATATGACCTCAGTCTGCTGTGAGGTGGAGGTGGTTCGTTGATGAGACATGGAAAACCAGTTTTAGGGAATTTTTTGGTACACGCGCACATAGTCGACCTGATATTGTGCAGGGAAGGGCGTCTCTGGTACGACTAGTCCGCCGAGCGTACCGCCAATTGCAAGGTTCAGAATGATGAAGAATGGCTGATCGAAAACCCATTCACGCGAGCCGACATCTTCGCGGGTATAGGTGCTGTATTTTTCGCCGTCGAAATACCAGCTGATCTGGTTCGTGTCCCATTCCACGGCATAGGTGTGGAAGTCGTCGGCGATGTTGAAGTCTTGCCGGTTCCATTTACTCAAGCCCACGGCTCCAGCGTAGCCAGGTCCATGCATGGTGCCCATGATGAGGGTCGGTTCCCTGCCGACATATTCCATGATGTCGATCTCACCTGAGTCGGGCCAGCCAACCTGTGGGAAGTTCGAGCCGAGCATCCAAAAAGCGGGCCAGAAACCTCTGCCAGCCGGAACTTTGATGCGTGCTTCGATGTAACCATATTGGAAAGTTTGCAGCCCCTGGGTCTTGAGGCGTGCTGAGGTGAAGTTCGAACCGCCATTCTCATTGGTTTCTTTGCGCGCTTCAATGATCAGCAGACCATTCTCCACGCGGGCGTTCTCGGGGCGGTCGGTATAGACTTGGGATTCACCGTTGCCCCAACCGCCGCCGCCCAAGTCATAGGTCCAGTTGGAGGTGTTGATGGTGTCGCCATCAAATTCGTCATGCCAGACCAGGGTCCAGCCATCTGGAACCGCAATGGGTGTGGACGTTGGCGGAACTGCAGTGGGTGTTTCGGTGGCAGGAATGGCAGTTGCCGCCGGTGCACAGCCAACAAAGTTCAAAAAGATCAAGGCAGCAAGGATGGAATGAGACAAACGCGACGGCATGGGAAGAGCTATCCTTTGACAGACCCCGCGGTGAGACCGGAGATAATGTAACGCTGCAGGAAAAGGAACAGGACCAGCATGGGGAAGGTCAGCATGAGGACCGCGGCGGCAAGGGTGGGCCAGTCGCTGCCATACACCCCTTGAAAGACGATCAAGCCGCGGGTAATGGGGTAGTAGTCTTTGTTGGTGAGATAGATGGTGGGCGCGACGATCTCATTCCAAATGCCAATGGCATGCAGTACTGTTACCGTGGCAATGGCTGGCTTGATGAGCGGGATGACCACCGACCAGACAAATTGGAAGTATCCGCATCCGTCGAGGGCGGCCGCTTCATCCAATTCACGCGGCACGGTTTTGATGTAGTTGACGAGAATCACAATACCGATCGGGTTGACAAGGAATAGCAGGATGTAGCCAATGGGTGTGTTGTACAGACCTATTCGCAGAATTAGCTGAAACTGGGGGATCAACGCGGGCGGCAGGAAGAGTGCGATCACGAACAGTGTCAGCAACCAGCCGGAATATTTGATATATCCACGGGCAATGGGAAATGCCACAAATATTGCAGTGACAATATAAATACTGGTGGCAGTGGCGGTGTATAACAGGCTGTTCAGAATATATTTGGGGAAATTCGCCTTCTCCCATGCTTCTGTAAAGTTCTCAACGTGAAATTCCTTGGCAGGCGCGGTTGCATCTTTCATGAACTTGGGCATGGTCTTCAAGGATGTGTTAACCAGCATCAGGAGAGGGCCCAAATACAGGATGGCAAGCAAGATCAAAAAGGCGTACGAACCGACGTTGCCCCATTGAATCGGTTTGCGTGAAGAAGCGTTATTTCGGGTCAATGTGCTCATTCCATGATCCTCTTTTCTCTGCGATCCAGGATGTAATTTGTGGTGAGTCCCAATACGAGCACCAACAGGAACAACACAATGGATGCCGCCGCCGCATATCCCTGACGGAAGCTGTTGGTGACCGCCCCAGAGGTTTGACCAAAGCCGGTAGCGTAGATGAGATAGCCCAACACCTGTGTGCCATTACGATAGCCCAACAGGATCATGAATAACTGCCATGCCTGCAAACTACCGATAATATTCAAAGTTAAGTTCGTATTTACACTGGGGGTCAAAAGCGGCCAGGTGACATTGGTGAATAACTGCCAAGAACTGGCGCCGTCCATGCGGGCGGCTTCGTACAACTCGGCAGGGATGGTCTGCAGCCCCGCCAAAAAGATGATCATGGTCGTACCCATGTTCGCCCAGATCTGAATGGCAATGACCCATGCGAAGGCTTGGGGGGGTGGTCCGCCTAAAAATTCGGAGCGCATGCCAAAAAATTCGAGCAGGTTGGCAACGGGTCCGCCCAGAGGGTAGAGGAACAGCGACCAGATCAAGCCTTGAATGACCGCGCCGAGAATGATAGGCATGAAGTACAACGTGCGGAAGAAATTACGCCCCTTCAGTCTTTGGTTGAGGATCACTGCAACAAGCAGACCCAGCCCAAACTGAATGGTGGTAACAAAAAAGCAGAAGACAAGTGTGCGCTGCAGAGCGTCGAAATTATCGCGCGAGGCTTGCCCCATGAATAAAAATTCCCTGTAGTTATCCAAACCGATCCAATTCACTTGGGCGCCCTTCAAACCGGTGGCATCGGTAAAGGAATAGAACGTGGTGGCAATGGAAGGTCCGAGAGCGATCAAAAGATAAAAAATAACTCCGGGTAACAAAAGCAGATAAGGGGTGAGCCTTGCCCAGCCGCGACCAAAGTGATATGACATGCCGCCTTCCTTCCTTTTACAGGGAATGGGCAGGCTCCCCAGCCGGGACCGGGGAGCCTACAAGAGAAGAATGAACTTACTTTACTGCATCCAGACCAGCTTGCAAGTCTGCCTGAACCTTGTCTGCAAGGGCTTTGGGATCATCATCCGTGCCGAAGGGTGTGAAGTAGGAAGCCCACGGGTTTGCGAACTGACCGGCGCCCTTGGGAGCGACCCAGTACTGTTCATAACCCACGCGGAAGTTGGCAAGGTACGGAGCGACTTCGGAGCCGATGCCGGTGCTCAATTTGGCGGTGGATTGGGTGGGGATGAAGCCAGTGGCATCCACGAACGCCTGATAGTTGGCGGGGTCGGAGAACTCAGTCAAGTAC
>JBAIYF010000001.1:0-3691 GCA_037916115.1 Anaerolineales bacterium | reverse complement strand
AGGTCGTATCGGTGGCGCTGTAGGTCCCTTTTGCCATGGTGTAAATGCCGTTGTAGGCTTCCCAGGTGCCGTCTTCATTGAAGATAAAGCCTCCCTGATCATTTTTGGTGTCAACGAACTTGCCGGTGGGGAAAGCCGACTTGCTCGAACCACCGCACGCCCCAAGCACAAACGCCAGCACGACCAGACCAACCAATACAAAATATTTCGATTTCATTTTTTCTCTCCTCAAAAGTGATTTCAGCGCACACCGCGCTGTGTGTCCCCAATGTAGCATCCGCCCCAAAATTTGTCCTGCCATTTTCTGCCAAAATTCTCCAACCTGCCAGAAATATGCTATTTTATGAGCATGACCACGGATATTCCCGCCGCCACGCTCGATAAGTTCACCACCTTTGGCGACCTGCTGCGCTTCCTACGCCGCCGAGTCGGCATCACCCAAATGGAACTTGCCACCGCTGTCGGCTATAGCGACGCGCAGATCAGCCGCCTCGAGCAAAACCTGCGCCTGCCCGATATCCCCACCATCAAAACCCGCTTCGCCCACGCCCTCGGCGTCGAAGGCGAACCCAAGACCATCGCGCGTCTGCTCGACCTTGCCGCCAACGTCCGCCGCGAAGATGCGCCCGGCTTAGGCTTGTGTCCCTACAAAGGCTTGAACTATTTCGACGAAGCCGACGCGGATTTATTTGTGGGGCGCGAAGCATTAACCTCCAAACTAACTGAACGCCTCCTTTCTTTAACTGTGAGTGACTCAGCCAACCCAAGCCGATTCCTCGCTGTGGTCGGAGCCTCCGGCAGCGGAAAGTCTTCCCTCGTCCGTGCGGGGTTGGTGCCCGCGTTGCGCTGGAACCAAGTTTCATCCGAATGGGACATTCACATCTTCACCCCCACCGCGCATCCGCTGGCAAGTGTGGCAGAAAGCCTCGGGCAGGACTCGCTCACAGATGAAATGCTCAACTCAAATCAAAGTCTGAGCCGGTTTGCAGATCAAGAGAACCCGCTGCTCCTCGTCATCGACCAATTCGAAGAGACCTTTGCCCTCTGCCGCTCCGAGGAAGAACGAAGCGCCTTCATCAACAATCTGCTCACAGCGGTATCTGACCCAAATGGACAGGTCGCCGTTGTCATCACCCTGCGTGCGGACTTTTACGCTCATTGCGCGAACTACGTTCAATTAAGAGAAGCGCTTGCCACCCAGCAGGAATACATCGGCGCGATGAACGAGGACGAGATGCGCCGCGCCATCGAAGAACCCGCCCGCCGCGGACGTTGGGAATTCGAGCCCGGTTTGGTGGATGTGCTGCTGCACGATGTGGGGCGCGAACCCGGTGCCTTACCTTTGCTTTCACATGCCCTCATGGAAACCTGGCAAAGACGACGAGCAAGAATGATGACCTTGAGCGGATACGCCTCCTCGGGCGGGGTGCGCGGCGCCATCGCCGAAACCGCCGAATCCGTTTTCGTGGACCAGTTCACGCCCGAGCAGCGAACTATTGCCCGCCGAATTTTCCTACGCCTCACCGAACTCAGCGACGAAAGCACCGCAAGCGACACCCGCCGCCGCGCTTCGTTCAACGAGTTAATTTTGAAACCGGATGAATCCGCGCTCACTCAAACTGTCTTGCAAGCCCTGGCAGATGCGCGTCTCATCATCACCAGCGAAGAATCTGCCGAGGTGGCGCATGAGGCGCTCATCCGTGAGTGGCCCACGCTGCGGGGCTGGCTCGAAGAGAATCGTGATGGCTTACGTCTCCATCGTCACCTGACCGACTCTGCGCAGGAGTGGCAGACCTCCAACCGCGAAAGTGACCTCCTCTATCGCGGCGCACGCCTCGCGCAGACGCTTGAGTGGGCATCGTCTCATCAAGATGAAATGAACGATCTCGAACGCGAGTTCCTCGAAGAATCACGTGCCCATGCCGAACGTGAAGCCGTAGAAAAAGAAACCCGCCGTCAGCGCGAGTTGGAAGCGGCGCAAAAACTGGCGGAGGTGGAAAGCAAGCGCGCCGAAGAACAGGCGCAGGCGGCAAGTCAATTGCGCAGGCGGGCGGTCTATTTGCGCTTGGCATTTCTGGCGGCGGTTCTGCTCGCCATTGCGGCAGGATTTTTCGGATTGCGCTCTCAGCAGACGAGTCAAATTGCAGCATCGCGCGAACTGGCGGCGGCATCCATTGCCAATCTGGAAAGCGACCCCGAGCGCAGTATTCTCCTGGCGTTGGAAGCGATCAAACGCTCGAACACGCTCGAAGCCGAAAACGCCCTGCATCAAGCCGTGATGACCTCGCACGTGAAATTAGTCTTCAATGCGTCTGAGCCGGGCTCACCCGTCCATGTAGAAATCAGTTCAGATGGCAAATACATCGCCGCCGCCAGCATGGATGGAACGGTCAGCGTGTGGAGTGTGCGCATGGGCAGGCTGAGATTCTTATTCAGTGTGCCCGGCTTATATGTTGAATTCAGTCCCAATGGAAAGAACATTGCCGTTGTCCAAGCCGATGGAAAGGTAAAGGCGTGGGAAATATTTTCAGAAAAGGAGACTCCGTTATCCGGTCAGATCGAGGCGATCTCTTCCCTCGATGTCAGTCCCGACGGCAGGCGCATCCTCACGGTCACGAATGGCAATCTGCCAAGAGTCTGGGACATGAAAAGCGGCAGAGAGTTGATGAGTTTTCCCGGGCACAGCGATTATGTCTCGTTCGCATATTTCAGCCCCGATGGTTCGCGCATCCTTACGGCGAGCGACGATGGCACTGCCCGCATTTGGAACGCATCGACAGGTGAAGAGTTGCTGGCATTGCAACATGACGACTGGGTCTGGAATGCCGCCTTCAGCCCCGATGGTCGGTGTGTGGTCACGTTGAGCGGCGCGCAAGTTTTTGTTTGGGATGCCGAGACCGGCGAAAAACTTTTCACGCTCAATGGGCATGTCAGCACGGTGCATGTTGCCGCATTCAGCCCCGATGGCGCGATGCTCGCCACCGGCAGTTACGACCGCAAGATCATCGTGTGGAATGCGAACACAGGCGAACCTCTCTTTACGCTTGCAGGGCACACTGGTTCGGTCTTCTCGCTTGCCTTCAGCCCCGATGGAAAACAACTCATTAGCGGCAGCGACGACGGCACCCTGCGCATTTGGGATGTGACCCTCGAACGCGGCGAAGCGTTGACCATCCCTTACACCGACGGGCGCGGTGAGAAGGTCACCTTCACACCCAACGGAAAAATACTGATCGCCATCGAAGGCGGCAAGTTGAAATTGTGGAACGTTGAGAGCGGCAATGAGATGCGGGATTTTTCAGACAACACAAACGCTGTGACTTCATTTGCTTTGAGTCCGGATGGAAGCCTGCTCGCCGTTGCGCGTGATGATTTCAGCGTGACGCTCTACAACCCCGCCTCCCCTACCGGACTTCGAACCTGGTCTGCCCACACAGGCAGGGTCAACGCTTTAGCCTTCAGCCCCGGCGGCAAGTGGCTTGCCACCGCCAGCGACGATTACAAAGTGATCGTTTGGGATCTTTCCGAAGGCAAGCCCGCATCCATTTTGACTCTGACCATGCCGGTCGGTGTGCAGTCGATTGCATTCAATGCCGATGGCACATTGCTCGCCATCGGCTTGCAGAACGGCACGGTGCGCATCCGCGATTTTGAAAGCGGCGAAGACCTCTCCACCCTGCGCGGACATGAC